>JBAUZR010000392.1:0-2705 GCA_049585375.1 Acidobacteriaceae bacterium | reverse complement strand
AACAGCCAGAACCGTCCAGCCCCGAACACCCTGCCGGAGCTATTATTGGTCCTCTACCTGCAGCGTCACCACCTGCTGACCGCTCAGCACCGCATCCATCGGCAGCGCCGCCATCGGTACCGCCGATTCGCCGTTCAGCGCCATCCCCTTGTTCTCCTTCATCGGCTCCAGGGCGTTCGCCAGCGACAGCGGAATCGACGTCAGCGTCCGCCCATCCACCGCCGCCTGCGGCTCCGGCGCCAGCAGCGTCACGTAGAGCTGATCGCTCGGGTGCGTGCTGTTCAGCTGGGCAATCGTCGCCGCCACATCCAGAGGCTGTGCGTTGAACTGCGCCGGATGCAGCAGCCGGTCCAGGGTCCCACCGTCGCTCACCAGCAGCCGGACCGGGCCCTCCGGCAAATTCGGCGGCAGCTTCACCGGGATCCGTACGTTGCGCGGCTCCCCGTGCCACGGCAGAACCGTCGCTTCCACCGTGACCGTGTCGCCGGGGTGCACCTCGATCCGGTTCGTGTGCGCGCTCTCGATCTCCGCCGTCAGCCGCCGCGGAATCGCCGCCACTTCCAGGTCCACGCTCTCGATCGGCGTCCGCCGCGCCGCATTGTCGTAGAGCCGCTCGAACCTTTCGCCCAGCGCCAAAGCCGCCTGCAGGTTTGCCGGCAGCGCGTCCGTCGGAGCTACAAGGCTGTTCAGTTTCACGGTCGGAAAGCCGCCCAGTTTCACCGCCCCCTGCACCCGATACGTAGTCTCCGCCGAATATGCGTTCTCCTCCATCAGCCCCTGGTAGACCGCCACCATCACCGCCATCGGCGTAATCAGCGGCTGGTCGATCACCTCAAAATGCAGCGTCTCGTGGCCAGGGCCCGCCTGCACTCCCGCGCCGTCCCCCGTCACCCGCAGCGTCACCGGGATCATCCGCGCCGGCTTCCCGAAAACTCCCATGATCGCCGACTCGCGATCCTCCGTGATCGACCCAACCGTCTCCGTCGTGTTGATGATCTTGAATGAATCCAGCGGCGACGCCAGAGTCGCCACTACGTCAGCCTTCGTCATCGGCATCGATACCGGCCCAAACTGCGTGATCGGATGTCCGCACGCCAGCATTCGCTTCGGGTCCACGTACGTCACCGTGCATGTCGCTGCGATATCCAAATCCCCTCGCACCAGCACCGCGCTCACCGCGGAGCCCGGCATCAGCGCCCCCGGCTGCTTCTCATCGCTCTCCGATCCGCCAATTCCCTCCACCGGCATCAACCCCGCCGGCGCATGATCCTTCCACAATTGCAGCGCGGCGCTGTTGAACCCGCTGAAGACCAGCGGCGTCGCCATCGGCTGAATCAGCCCCGCGGCCAGCCCCCCTCCTGATGCTTCCGTCTGGCCCATGACCCCCAGGGCCGCTCCTGCCTAAACTCCAGCCGCCGCCGGCTGCATCGCCGCCGCCTCGGCAATCTCCGTCCCCGGCGCTTCGCTCTGCTCCGTCACGCCCAGCATCTCGCTGATGGGCGTAATCCCCGCAATCGGCTCTTTGCTGAACTGCCCGATGCGATAGGCCAGCGCCCCTACCAGACGCCCATCGATATACACCGGGCTCCCGCTCATCCCCGCCACCACGCCCGTGTAATCCGCCTTTTGCCCTTCCAGCCGCGCCAGAATCATGTCCATCCGCGGACCGATCGCATTGCGCAGCACTCCCAGGATCTCCACCCCCATCGGCTCCGGCTTCGTCCCTTCGAAAACCGTGTAAGCAACGCCCTGCTGCCCCCGCCGAATCTCACTCAGCGGGAAGAATTTAGTCACCGTTGGAGGATTCGGCGGCAGATGCAGCGCCGGTGCCGCATCCTGCCCAACCGTTCCGGCCGTTCCCGTCGTCTGCGCTCCCAGCGAGACACACGCGCCCAGCGCCAATGCCGGAAGAACCCGGCGGATATCTTTCAGACCTTTACACACGTCCATAGACTAAGCTGCTCCTGCGCTTGCCGCCAAGGCACTACTGGCCGGAAACTGTTTTCAGAGGTTTCACCAATGAGGGACTCTCATCTGCGTTACCCGACGATGGCCGCTGTCTCGCTGCTGCTCTTTCAGACGTTTCTGCCCGCCGTCTCGTTACGCGCCCAGCAAACCTCACCCCAGCAAACTCAGCCAGGCCAGTCCCAAAGTCAGCAGCAGCAGACCGATCAAACCGCCCCCGAAGCCGGCGGTCCCGGCAATGACAACGGCCCCATCGCCATCCCCAGGAAGACGATTACCCCTCCGCCGCCGCCCCCTCCCACCACCATCAAAAATCCCCCGGGCCTGAATAACTACTCGCTGCACGTCGATGTCCCCGTCGTCAACGTCGATGTCGGCGTCCTCACCCAGAAGACCCACCAGTTCATTCCCAATCTCAAGGAAGACAACTTCCGCGTCTTTGAGGATGGCGTCCCTCAGGACGTTGTCTCCTTCCGCCAGGTCAAGGCCCCCATTACCGCAGTTCTGCTCGTCGAATTCGCCTCCACCAGCTTCAATTTCGTTTACGACATGTGGAACGCCGCCGTCGCCTTCACCCAGCAGCTCCGCCCCGATGACTACGTCGCCGTCGAGAGCTACGACATGCACACCAACATCCTCACCGACTTTACCCAGAACAAGATGTTGGTCCAGCAGGCCATTCAGTCTCTCCAGATGCCCACCTGGCATGAAACCAACATGTTCGACGCCCTCTATACGAC
>JBAUZR010000391.1:0-2232 GCA_049585375.1 Acidobacteriaceae bacterium | reverse complement strand
GCTCAATCAGGATCCGATGGAGCTGCCGGTGGACATCGGCGGCATGGGCGACTTTGCCGGGCGCATGATCCGATCGGCGCTGCAGGCTCTGCTGGACGGCGACGCGCTGCTGGCTGAGTCAGTGCGCGACATGGACGACGAGATCGACCGGATGAACCGCGTGGCGATTCTCGACCTGACGCGGCAAATTCAGGAGCAGCCGAATTCCGCCGATCAGGCGCTGCCGGCGATTCTGATCTCGCGCAACCTGGAGCGGATTGCCGATCACGCCACCAACATCGCGACCGACGTGATCTTCTGGATCCGCGGCGCCGATGTGCGGCACCAGCTGTCGCTGGCCGTGGACTGAGTGAAACAGGGATTAGGGATTACAAACCTGATCTCTGCCGGGCGAAAATCTGCGCTGCGATCATGGTTCTCCCGGTGCCGCTTTACGGGCGCGAACCAACACCCAGTTTGCTGCGCCTGTGAGTTCCTTCTCCGTCACGTCCTCCACCACCACGGCGTTGCCGATGCCCTGGGGAAGGACAAACCTCCGGGTGCCGGCACGATTTTTCTTGTCGCGGCCCGCCGCGGCCAGTAACTGCGCGGCGGTGGCGCGGAAGGGCGGCAACGGTCCATAGGCGAGGGTCGTCTTCTCGATGCGTTCCGCCTGGGCCTGATCGACCGTGCCACGATCGAGGGCGATCTGCAGCGCGGCGAGCATGCCCCAGGCGACGGCTTCTCCATGGAGAAGCTTGCGGAAGGCGGTCGCGGTTTCGATGGCGTGGCCGAGCGTGTGGCCAAAGTTGAGGATCATGCGCAGGCCCGACTCGCGCTCGTCGAGGGCGACGACGCCGGCCTTCATCCGGATGGAGTCAGCGATAACGCGCCGGAGCGCCTCTGGATCGCGGCCGAGAATCTTCTCGGCGTTCTTCTCCATGAAGCGGAAGAGGGCGGCGTCGCGGATGATGCCGGCTTTGACGCTTTCGAAGAGGCCGGCGCGGAACTCGCGATCGGGCAGCGTCTGCAGCACGTCAAGATCGGCGAAGACCGCGCGCGGATGGTGGAAGCTGCCGATGAGATTCTTGCCGGCAGCGAGGTTGGTGCCGGTCTTGCCGCCCACCGAGGAGTCCACCTGAGCCAGCAGCGTGGTGGGCGCCTGGATATAGTCGATGCCGCGCATGTAGATGGCGGCGAGGAATCCGCCGAGATCGCCGACGATGCCGCCGCCGAAGGCGATGAGGACCGAGGAGCGGTCGGCGCCGGCGCGGGCCAGCTGGTCGGCGAGCTTCTCCACCTGGGGCAGACGCTTCCAGCGCTCGCCGGCGGGCAGAAACAGGACCGTCGGCTGGGCGGATTTTGGGAATGCGGCGAGGAACTTCTTTCCCCAGAGAGCCCAGATCTCGGGGGAGGACAGCACAAACGTCTGCCCGGCAGCGGAGTTTCGAAGCGTCTGCGCGACCTGCGGGAACAGGTTGCGGCCGACGGTTACCGGGTAAGTCGCTGAAGGGGTTTGGACGGTGAGGGCCGGTTTCATGGTTGCAGGGTACAGGGTACAGCAGGCATAGCGGTTAGCTTGTAGCCGGTGGCCTGTAGCTCGAAGCTGCGGTGAAGCTATTGAAGTAAGTCCTGTATCTGCCGCGCCTTGCGCAAATCTTGCCGGGGATCGAACCAATCCATTCGCCAACGGTGAGGGGCGGGGGCGGAATCGGGCTACCCGCTACGGGCTACAGGCCAGCGGCCCCCCAGGGAGCGCAGAGGTGTGACATTTGCTACAGAGATCGTGACGGAATTGAGGCATTCTGCATCGCAAGTGGCAGTTGAGATTGATGACCGCGAGGCAGCCCATGAAGGACCTTTGCACCCTGGCCCATTACAAAGAGGACGATCTTTCCACGCATGCCGTGTCGATGGCGGTGATGGCGTGGGTTCTGCGGCACGCGAATGCGAGCGGCTCGCACCTGGACCGGACGGCGTTCTACCGAGCGGCCGACCTGGCCCTGGTGCTCTTTCGCGAGGAGGAGCGCAGGTTTGCGTCGGCAGATGCCTCGGCGCCGCTGCTGGACGCGGTGTATCTGAAGGCGTTTCTCCCGGATGCCGACGAGGCGGCCGCGGTGTCTGAGTGCGATGACGAAGGTGACGATGAGCGCGTGGCGGATCGCGCGGCGACAGCGGTGGCGGCGCGCTTCCAGCGGGAGGTTCTGCGGCGGATCCACCAGCGGCGGGTGGAGTCGCCGCTGAGGTGCGAAG
>JBAUZR010000390.1:0-3927 GCA_049585375.1 Acidobacteriaceae bacterium | reverse complement strand
CCGGGGCGGATGGTGAGGGAACCGAAGCGGCGGGACATATCGTCTCCGACCGGGAGCATCTGCTGGCCGCCCTGAAGTTCTGTGGCATCTCGCCGCGGACGCGGGCGCAGGATTTCGAACTACTTCTGCAGCTCGACACGATGGCCGGATCCCCGAGCACTGTGGAGATGGCTGCGTGCCATCTGATGTCCAAACCCGGACACTGAACACCAGAAACTTTCAGGGCGGACCCGTCAAGCGCAGGCCTGGGGTCTGTGCGACTGAGCGATCGCCTGCCCGCGGAGGCGCGCCCCGGCTAAACCGGGGCATCGATCCTGACTGACCGCCGCAGGTCTTCGGTTGCAGCGACGTCCTTCCCGCGTCTGCGAGGTTCGATCCCCGGGGCAATGGTCCATCCCTTCATCCCTGGGAAAACGGCAAAATTTTAGCGTGGTCCGGCACCCGTAGCTACGGTTACAACAGCGCGGTTGTTGGATCTCAAGGTTTTGCAGTCAGATATGGAGCCGTTAAGCACCGTCCCTAACGTTGCCAAAACCGCTTTGTGCGGGGGTAGGGTCATTCCCGGATAGGGGACAGCTCGGGAAGCCTCAGCAGAAATCCACATACAAACGCAAAGGGAGCGGCAATTATGATCTCACCAGCCACTCACGTTATTGAAAGACAGAGCGACCTGGCCAATCGCCCTGGGGTCTTATTCGGAGCAGTGCGTACTGTGCTGACGCTGTGCCTCGCCGTCTGGCTGACCACGGCTCTGGCCGCAGCCCAGGCGACGGGCATGGGCGTCATCTCCGGCACAGTGACCGATTCGTCCGGCGCGGTGATCGTGGGGGCGAAGCTGACGATTCGGAACACGGCCACCAACGTCACGAATCTCAGCGTGACGAACGGGACCGGTTACTTTGAAGTGGATGCACTTCTTCCCGGGCCATACGAGATCCAGACGGTATCGCCGGGATTTGAGACATTAGTGCGCCAGGGCATTACCCTGGAAGCGAATGCCCACCTCAATATTCCGATGAGGCTTTCTCCAGGCACCAATACCCAGAATGTGGTGGTCACGGCCGATGCCAGCCTGCTCAATACGGAGAGCGGCTCCAGTGGTCAGGTGCTGACGACCCGCCAGCTGGAACAACTGCCGGTCTCCGGGTCGAGCCCTACGTGGCTGGCGATTATTGCGCCGGGGGTCCAGGGCACGGTGGGCCAGGCGGCCTCCACGGGCGATACAGGCGGACTGCTGTGGACCGGACTGACCCAGGACTTCGGAACCTTCGGGCAGGTGGGCGTGAACGAGTTCAGCCTGGATGGTGCGCCGAATGAGACGAACAGCCGGCAATCCGGCATCAATCTGTCTCCCGACGAGGTGGGGGAGATGAAATTTGATGTGACCGGCTACGATGCCAGCGTCGGGCACACAATGGGTGTCTACGTGACGCAGACAACCAAGTCGGGCACCAACGAGCTGCACGGCGCGGTGCGCGAGACGTACACGCCGCAGCGCTGGTCCGCTCTCAATCATTTCTCGGGGCTCAACTATCGCTACCAGCAGTCGCTGCACGACTGCGCCGGCGGGGCGGGCAGCAGCCCGGAATGCTATGCACTGGAGAACGAGTACGGAAACCCCGGCACGCACGCGAACGATGGCGATGCCGCCCTGGGGGGTCCTGTTTACATTCCCCGCGTTTTCGACGGACGGAACCGGTTCTTCTTCTTCGTCGCCGTAGTGGACGATGTGCAGACGGGCTCGGGTTCGCAGACCGCAAGCATCCCGACGATGCTGGAGAGAAGCGGGAACTTCAGCGATTTGCCGCAGCAGACAACCGATATTCCGCAGGCTTTTACCAGCGCCTGCCCGGCGGGAACGCCGTATTTCGGTCAATATCAGATCTACAATCCCTACTCGGTGAGCTTCGATTCCAACGACATTCCGCGGCGCATGCCTTTCTGCGGCAATGTGATTCCCTCGAACTACCTGGCGAACAGCGCTCTGGTGAAGCTGTACAACAGCGTGATGCCGACGCCGACCCAGAACAGTCCGCTGGGCGACAATTACACGTTCACGCAACTGACGCCGCAGACCTTCCGGAGCTATGGGACGCGCGAAGACTACAAGATCGGCGCAAAGGATTCGATCTTCGCGCGCTACACGCGGCAGGACTACACCAAGTCGCAGAACGATCTGACGGTGGGCGATGTGGGGGAGCAGGAGGGACCGCGCTGGATCGATGTAGCGGCCATCGGCTGGGATCACATTTTCAGCGCGCACACGAATATAGACCTGACTTTCGGCGGGACGAATTACAAGACCCACTGCTGCTACTATCCCGGCTTTGACAAGTACTCGCCGGGCGACGTGGGGCTGCCAAGCTACACCGATCAATACGCATCCTCGGTGAATCCGGCCCTGGTCGAGCTGCCGGTCATCGATATTGCCAGTTACGAGAACAGCAACCCGGGCGAAACCGCTACCTCGCTGGGCCAGACGGATAATGTGGCGACCACGACTCGTGATTTCGCGATCAGCGGAAACCTCACCCATGTCCAGGGCCGGCATACGATTCGCGCCGGCGCCGAGTGGAGGCACCAGAACCTCTCTGCCGGTGTGGGCGGAAACGCTTCCGGTACGTACACCTTCGACGACACCTATACGCAGGAGAACAACGGGCGGGACAACACCTTCCCGGAGAACAATACGGGCCTGAGCTACGCGGCATTTCTGATGGGCGTCGACACCACTGCCAGCGCCAGCCGGGTCAGCTCGGAGTCACTCCAGACACCGTATTATGCAGTGTATGCGGGCGACACGTGGCGGGTCACGCGGAAGCTCACAATTATCCCCGGCCTTCGCTATGAATTTGAGAGCGGGGTCGTCGAAAAGCACAATCAACTGATTGTCGGCTGGAATCCCTCGGCCAGCCTCTCATCCATTTCGACACCGGCCAATGCGGCTTACCAGGCATCCCTGGCAAGTGCAACGGCGGCACAGCGAGCGGCGCTGCCGACCTCTTTGGTGATTCAGGGCGGTCCGATGTATGCCGGCGTGAACGGCGCTCCCCGGACCGAGTGGAACAACAGTTATCGCTTCCTGCCGCGGCTGGCTGCCACCTACGCGGTTAACTCGAGGGTTGTGCTGCGGGCCGGATACGGGCTTTTCTACGACACGCTGAATGCACTGAACGCAACGATCGATCAGGACGGCTTCAGCGCCAGCACTTCGGTGCCGAGCTCGACGACCTTCGGCTCGAATTTTGTTGCCGGCACCTCTCCGCTCTCCAATCCATTCCCGGCCAACAGCCAGGGAGTGCGATTCAACCAGCCGATTGGCAGCGCAGCGGGATCGCTGTATTACCTGGGCAGCGATCCGACGACAATCTACGACCATAACCTGGCGCCGGCGCGGCAGCAGCGCGCGTCGGTCGGGGCGCAGATCCAGTTCGGCTCGTCCACGATGCTCGATGTGAGCTACAACATTGCATACACTTCGCACCTGGCGGTGGCTCGCAATGACGCCTATGTTCCGGCGCCGTTCTATACCGGCGGCCAGCAGCCCAATACGGCGGCCAGCGACCTGCTGGCCAGCCAGATTCCCAACCCGTTTGCGCTTTCCAATTTCAACAATGTGGCGGCGTCGAATCCCGCAGCCTACAACCAGATGTCGCTGAACAGTTACTTTACCCAGCCGCTGACTTCACTTTCCACGCTGGTGACGCCCTATCCGCAGATGAGCGGGCTGACGGAGTATGAGGACCTGGGCAAGTCGCATTTCCAGGAGCTTCTGCTTAACCTGACCCGCCGTTATAGCCAGGGACTGACCTTCATGGCGACGCTGCAGGTGAACGATCAGCACGATCGCGATTACTTCGCGAATCCCTTCGATCGCCTTCCCAGCTGGGAACCCACGGTCTACAGCCAGCCGACGCGCTTTACCGC
>JBAUZR010000389.1:0-3392 GCA_049585375.1 Acidobacteriaceae bacterium | reverse complement strand
GGGCTGAATGCCCTGCTCTACAAGTACGAGAAGGACCTGGCGTGGATGGCCGGACAGGTCGGCAAGGCCGATGAGGCGAAGGGTTGGGAGACGGAAGCGGCGGCGCGGCGAGCGGCGATGAACAAGTATTTGTGGAATGAAGCGAAGGGGATGTACTTCGATTACGACTACGAGACGGGCAGGCAGTCCACCTACAACTACCTGACGACGTTCTATCCGCTGTTCGGGAGCTCGGCGAGTCCGGAACAGGCAAAGCGCGTGGAGGCGAATTTCGGGCTGTTCAACCACAAGGGCGGGCTGGCGATGAGCACGACGGATTCGGGGGTGCAGTGGGATTTACCTTACGGCTGGGCGCCGTCGACGTGGGTGGCTGTTGATGGGATGAAAGAAGCGGGAGATATAAAGGACGCGGCCCGGGTGTCACAGGAATTCATGACGACCATCCGTGATAATTTTGCGTGCGAGCACACGATTCGGGAGAAGTACGATGTGGTGACCGGGTCGGCCGAGGTGCAGGTAGCGACCGGGTATCGGCAGAACGTAATTGGATTCGGGTGGACGAACGCCGTATATCTCAAGATGAAAAGCCTGCTGAAGAGCGCGGGAATTCCTGAGACGGCAGCGGGGGCGGCGCGTCCTGTGTGTGGAGCGCAGGGGATCGTGCATTAACGAGGCCGCTCGAGCGTGGTGCGATGAGCGAAGGGATGAAAACTCCGGGGACACAGCAGCACGTTGTCGTAGGGCTGGGCGAGCTGTTGTGGGACCTGCTGCCCGAGGGCCGGCGGCTGGGGGGAGCGCCGGCGAACTTCGCGGTGATGGCGGGGCGGCTGGGCAATCGCGCCGTGGTAGCGAGCCGAGTGGGCACGGATGCGCTGGGCGAAGAGGCTCTGCGGGCTTTGGAGGCGCTTCCCGCGGATAGCCGGTTCGTGCAGAGCGACAGCGAATATGCGACGGGGACGGTTACGGTTTCGCTGGAAACGGGTGAGCCGGAATACACGATCCACGAACCGGTGGCCTGGGACCGGCTGACGCTGACGCCGGAGTGGCGGGAGCTGGCGCAGACGGCGGATGCAGTGTGCTTTGGCACGCTGGCGCAACGCGGGGAGACGTCGCAGGGAGCGATCCTGGGTTTTTTGGACGAGACGCGGCCGGAGTGCGTGCGGATTTTCGACGTGAATCTGCGCAAGCCGTTCTGGACACCAGAGGTGCTGCGAGACTCGCTGGGGCGGGCGACGATTCTGAAGCTGAACGCGCACGAACTGCCGCATGTGCTGATGGGAACGGGGACTTGTCCTTACCCCAGCCAGGCGGAGGATGACGAGGAGATAGTGGGCGAGGCGCGGCGGCTGATGGAGCGGTATCCCATGGACCTGGTATGCGTGACGCTGGGGGCGACGGGCAGCCTGCTGGTTAGACGGGAGACGCACCATCGGCACCACGGATTGCGGGCACGGGTAAAGGACACGGTGGGAGCGGGCGATGCATTTACGGCAGCGCTGGCGCACTACTATCTGGAGGGCGCGCCCCTGGAGGTTCTGAACGAGGCGGGGAACCGGTGGGGCGCCTGGGTGGCCTCGCAGACGGGCGGCATGCCGCCAATGCAGGCGGAGACGTTGACGGCGATGAGCGGGGAGATCGGGGCGGGGCGCGGGTAGGGCGGTCGCCGATTGCTGAAAATCGAGAAATTCCACAGAAAGGGTTTGACAGTCCTGATGGAGGCACGTTAGATTACATACCAACTGGTGGGTATGTTTATGAAAGTCCATCACAATCAACACGAATCGAAGATAAAGCTGCTGGACGCCGCTCTGCGGGTGATCCGGGAGAAGGGGTACCAGGCGACCCGGGTGGAGGATGTCTGCGAGGTGGCAGGGCTGACCAAGGGGAGCTTTTTCCACCATTTCAAAAGCAAGGAAGAGCTGGCGCTGGCGGCGGCGGAGCACTGGAATGCGATGACCGGGGCACTGTTTGCGGCGGCTCCCTACCATGCGCTGGAGGATCCGCTGGACCGGCTGCTGGCGTACATCGACTTCCGCAAGGGACTGCTGCGGGGCGAGCTGCCGGATTTCACCTGCCTGGTAGGGACGATGGTCCAGGAGGTGTACGCCAGCCACCCGCAACTGCGGGAGGCGTGCGAGCAAAGCATCAGCGGGCATGCGGCGACGCTGGAGCCGGATATAGCCGCCGCGATGAAGAAGTACAACGTGCACGGAAACTGGACGCCGAGGAGCCTCGCGCTCCACACACAGGCGGTGATTCAGGGGGCGTTCATTCTGGCGAAGGCGCGGGGTGGGCCGGAGGTAGCGGAGACGATGATCGACCACCTGCGGCGGTATGTCGAACTGTTGTTTCACCGGAACGAAGATCGGGATCAGGAACGGAGCAAGGAACTAACCCATTCAATTCAATATCAGGAGGAGACACGATGAGCGCAACAGCCGAGAAGCCGATTCGACTGACGCTGGAGCCGGAGATTGTTCAGTGGCCGGAGACCCACTACGTCTTCGTCGAGAAGCAGGGGCCGTTCCCGACGACGGCGCCGCAGGCGTGGACGGCGCTGCACACGCTGACCTCTGCGATCGCGGAGCACAACACAATTACGGGCTACATGAGCCTGTACAAGATGGCACCGAAGATCTATCGGGCCGGGGTTTCGGTGGCGGAGAAGCCATCGCAGCTGCCGGAGGGCGTGGCGTACGAAAAGTTTGCCGGCGCGAAGTATGCGCGGTTCGAGCTGAAGGGGTCGTACGCGCAGCTGGGACCAGCGACGGGGCGCGTGGTGGAGGCGGTACTGGAAAGCGGGCTCAAGCTGCGCGACGAATACCACATCGAGCACTACGTGAACGACCCGCGGGTGACGCCGGAAGACCAGCTGATCACACACATTCTGTTTCCTGCTACCTAAACAGCGGGACCAACATTCATTCCCAGCCGAGATGCAGGGCGAAAGGACAACTGCGTCTCAAGGAGAATTGTCATGACGAGTGCCACTTTGACCGACCGTGAGGCGGAACCGAAGCAGGACGAGGCCGCGATTCAGGAGCTGATTGCCGGGATGGCGAAAGCCCGGTATGACAAGAATGCGGAGGCGATTGCCGCGCCATACACGCGGGACGCGGCCATTTTCAATTTGGCACCGCCGCTGCTGCACACAGGGATTGACGTGCCGGAGACGCGGGCATGGCTGGATACGTGGGACGGACCGATCACGATTGAGCCGCGGGAGTTCGAGGTGCGGGTGAGCGGCGAGACCGCGGTGGCGTGGGGCTATATGCGGATGCAGGGAACGAAGATCGATCCGCCGGCGAAGCCGAACTTCTGGATGCGGGAGACGCTGGTGCTGGAGCGGCGCGGAGAGGCGTGGCGGATTGTGCACGAGCACACGTCGGTGC
>JBAUZR010000388.1:0-7590 GCA_049585375.1 Acidobacteriaceae bacterium | reverse complement strand
AATCGTCGGCGCCCAGTTCCAGCAGCAATACCTTGTCCGCGACTTCCGAAATGGCACTGAGAACCACGATCGGCGTCTCGCTGGAAAGGCCCTTCATTCTCTGACAGAGCTCGCGTCCGGAGATGTTGGGAAGGATCAGGTCGAGGACCACAGCCACCGGCTGCTCGCGGCGAAACAACTCCAGTCCGGTCTGGCCGTCGCCCGCCACCACAGCGGCATAGCGCTCATCTGCGAAGATCCGGCGCAGCACCTTCTGCATGCGGGGGTCGTCTTCGATGATGAGGATCGTACCGAGGTCCGCTACGACCGGGGGATTCCCTCCCTGGGATTCTGCGATCAATTCCATTTCCTCAAGCATTCTCTAAGCGCCTCTCTATCTTATTCTGGCCGAAGAGACCGGCGTTTTGTTGCATCGAAAGCTACAAATTACAATCGGATGACATTTGGCCCCCCATCGACGCGCGCCATGCGCCCCTCCAAATTGGCCGCAGGCATTGCATGTAAAGTTCGGCCCTCAGCCCACCAATCCTTCCGAGACAGTCGAACGAGAGCGAACGGTTGTCCGGGAACCGTGCAGAGGGATGGCTTGCCTGCAGCGATTCTCCTCGGCCAGCCGGCTGAACAGGACAACTCCCCAGAGAGGGAGCGACAAATCGAACCGCTCCGTATCCGCGGTCCCGCGCACAAGGACGAAAACCAGCAGCGCGAACAGCCATGTTCTTTGTGGCCCCGCGAACATGCGGCGAATCTGCACGAAGAAGCTGCCGTAGAGACCGCAGAAGAGGACGATCCCCACCGCGCCGTAGGCATAGAACTGTTGCAGCATCTCGTTGTGCGCATGAGGCGCCTGAAACTGATCAGAACCGAAGGGCGGAATCACCTTCCAGGCCGAGTCGAATCCATGGCCGATCCAGGGCTGCCGCCACGCCTCCGCAAGAAAGTAGGCCCAGATGCCGAGCCGGCCGGTCAGCGTCTCCGACTGACTGCCGGCGTTCGTATAGACATCGTAGTAAGAAGCCAGCAGACCAGAAAATGCGGCCAGGACACCGAGGGCCAGCAGGACGGTCAGAATCTTAGTTTTGCGGGTGATGGATCGATCGCACACCAGTAAGAATCCCTGGCTGAAAACAAAGGCCACGATGGTGGTCTTGCTGAGCGTGCGAAGCACCGTGACCGCCAGAAAAATTGCGGCGAGCGTAGGTCGTCGCCCGCTCTCGCGCATGAGATATTGCGCGAAGAAGAACGCCAGGCCGCAGAGATATCCAATCGAGTTAGGCCCCAACAGTTCCTCATCGCCGAGGCGCAGGTCCGGTTGGGCCGGTAGGATCCAGGCGACGAAGGCGACGGCACATGCACCCCACACAAAGCCCTGCAGGAGCGAGTCCGTAGTGTCGGAGAAAGGTCCCGCCCGCAGCAACAGCGTCACCATCGCGACATCAGCGGCCAGCGCGCACCAGTAGGCGGTCGAGTTGGTAACGGACACGCTGCTGCTCCACAGCAGGCTGCAGGCAGAGAAGCCGAGAAACAGCAGCACCCAGCGGCCTGCGAGAAGCTGCCGCACGGGTGTTCCTGGTTGGCGCCGATCTCCGAAGGTGCAGAACCCAACCACAGTCAGAAGAAGCAACTCGAATCCGACATTGGCCGCGGCGCCCAGTTCCGGCTCCGCGCCGAAGAGGCGCACGGCCAGCAGCACCGTTACCGTTCGAACGGCCAGAAAGAAGCCCGCAAAGCAGGGCAGCACATGCAGTGGGGGCCCTGGGAGAGCGTCTTCGCTGCCCCTAGTCGGCGGAACCATTTCGCCAGTCACTCCCGAGGGTTCCTTCATCGGCGGTCACAGTCGAGAAACGCTCGCGCTATCGGCCGCGAACCGCCGCTGCGATTACTGCTGCGCATAGATCCCCGGAACACCCTGGCTCCCTGCTTTGGGCAGGTGACGCAGATACAGAATGATCGACCACAACTCGTCATCGCTGAGCGTTCCCCTGGATCCCGGCATGCCGGAAGGCCAAATGCCGTAGTCCAGAATCCACTTGAGCTGTCCATCGGTATAACTCTGCACTTCGGGCGAGGCCAGCGATGGAATCGGTGGCGATAAGTGGCTGGCAAACGGGACGCCGGTGTTTTGTCCATCCATCCCATGGCAGGCGATGCAGTAATAAGAGAAGGCCTCCTTTCCGTCCGCCCGATCTTCAGGTGTATCCTGCAGCGGGTTCTTCTGCTTCCTGTTCCCGATCAGCAGGCGATGTTTGGCAATGGTCATCGCTTTGGTTTCAAATCCGCCTGGCGGGTTGGCTTTGCAACCCGCCAGCCCGATCAGGACGGAGGCCAGAAGGACCACAGCAGGACGACGCATGACTAATCCACCACGTGCAGCTTGATCGCCATGGAACCGTGACCCGTCCCGCAGAACACCGAGCAGTGGCCGACGAAATCCCCTGTCTCCGTGGGGGTGAACTCGGCTTCTGCCGTGCCGCCGGCCTTCACTTTGATATTCAGATTGAACTCGCGAACGCGGAGGCCGTGCGCAACGTCTTCGCTCTTGACCACCAGAATCACTGGCTGCCCTTTTTTCAGCGTGATCTCGGGGGGATTGTAAGAGAACCTCTTCGCCTCGATCACAATCCGCTGGGGTGCTGCCTGGGCCATGAGGGGAACGGAACATGCTGCCAGAGCGCCGGCGAATAGTAGCAGCATCAGGATCTTCTTCATAACTTCTCCTTTAGGATAGATTCGGCTTTCTAACTACGTCCGGGGACAGATCTACTGCGCGACGGCTCACTGTCGTCATAAATAGGGGGGGCTTTGTGGCTACATCGTCACTTACGTGATCACCAGCAGGCGCAGCGGAGTGCTTACGGATTCAGATAACGCAGGAGTGCCTTGTAATCCGCCTCACTCAGACTGGCGCGCACGCGCATGTGGGTTGCAATGGTGCCGGAGATACTCGGGGGGAAACCTTCCGGCGCATTGTGGCATCGGGAACAGTTTTGCTGGAATACCTGCTGTCCCCGATCCGCGCTGGCCTGGTGTGTGGCAGGGGAAGATGCGTGTTGCGATTTCGGCTTTTGCGTGCCGCCGTTCTGGCCGACGGCCAGACTCGCTGCCAGAATCATACCTCCCAACAGCAGCATGGATGGCAGGTGCTTCATCGTTATTCCTTTCGGGGACCGGAAAACCAGATTCGCCCTGACTCGGTGACCTGTCGTGGCTAACTGGAGAGTACGGGGAGGGCTGCAGTGCCGTGTCACGAAGGAGTCTTCTGTTTGTCACACCATTGTCGATGGCTACGGATGGTCCAGTGAACGGAGCGTGGTCAGCACGGCGGCGCTGTGCGACGCGATGTCCTGGACGGTCCATTCCTTCACGATGCGCCCCGCTGGCGAAATCAGGAAGGTCGTTCGCTCGGCATAGTGGATGGATCCGTACGAACGAATGGGCACACCATAGGAGTCGATCGCCCGATGGTTCGGATCGGCGAGCAGCTTGAAAGTCAGCGAATCTTTCGTACAGAAAGTTTTGTGGCTCTCAACGGTGTCCAGGGACACGCCGAGAACGACTGCGTGCAGCGCGTCATACTGCGGCAGGTCTCGCTGAAAATTGTGAGCCTCGAGCGTGCAGCCGGTTGTCTGGTCTTTTGGGTAGAAATACAGCACGACCCACTGTCCTTTGTAATCCGCGAGCGAGACGGGCTTGTCTTCCTGCGATGGAAGCGTGAACGCGGGGGCGATCGCGCCGATCGGCATCGGTTCAGCCTTCACGACTCCGGGGAGCAAAGCCAGCACGCTCGCGAGCGCACCGGCAACGATTCCATTCTTACCGCGAAATCCCAACATGGATCACCTCAGGGCGCCGGCCGTTTGCTGATGGGCCCGGCGCCGACTGCGATCTTACGTTTCCCATCGCGGGCAATTGTCACCACGATGTCTCCTCTGCAGGTGCGGCAAAATCGGCGCCCTCGACCCATCCCGGTTCCCGCTTCGCACGCGCAGCCAGCAGGATGCGATGACAATTTGCTGACATTTCCACGACCGGCTTCTGACAACCAGGACGCCGGCGGATTGATAGGGTCGAGCCGTGAGGGGCTTGTCGATGCGTGTCAAGGATGGCGCCGGAAACAAAGCCCACGCGCGCTCCGGCCGAACCTGGTCGGTCGCTGTGGGTCTGCTGGCCCCCCGCATGCGACTGGTCTTTGCGCTGCTGACCGGAGGACGCATCCTCGTCGGTATGTGCGACCTGCTGGTCGCAGCCGCGATGTACGTGCTGTTCCTGCTGCTTCAGGGACACGCAATTTCAGTTCGCTTCCACGGTAAGCCACCGACACTCCTCTCGATCGGCCTGATCACAGCGGCGCTGGTCATCGCGCGCACGGGAATGGATTTGGCGACGGCGCGCCTGACGTTCCGGCAGATCCAGGAACTGAATACGAACCTGTTGCTGCGTCTGGTCCGCGGTTACGGCGAAATGCGCTGGACCCGATTTGTGGAATGCAATCGCAGCGAGATTGTGCATCATGCGATCCATACCGCACGCGAAGCAGCCGACTTTTATCATCGCTGGATCGAATTGGTATCGGCGGCGGCAGTCGTAGCCGTAATGACGGCTGCCATCGTGTACCAGAATCCCCTAGCCAGTTGCGGCTTAGGCGCTCTGCTCGCTGCGGTCTGGGGTGTGCATCAGGGTGCGATGCGCCGCGGGCTGCGGCAGGCAGCTGCGAGCCGCGCGGACTCTCTGCGGAGGTTGCAGCGAGATCTGGCCGATATGTTTTCGTCCGGAAAAGAAATGCGCGCCTACAGCCTGCACGCCTTCTTCTACGATCGGATACGGCGGCAGGCCCAGCGCCTCGCCACCGCCAGCACCCGCGCGGTCTTTCTGCCGCAGATCGCACGAGCCGTCGCCGACCAGGGAGCGGTTCTCCTGTTTCTCGCGCTCATGACAGCGGTGCAGCTGCACCAGGGCGATACCCGCCGTCTGCTCGCGCTGCTCGCGTTCTATTTTGTGCTCTCCCGTCGCCTGCTGCCGCTCATCAGCCAGATGTCGTTCGTTGCCGGCCAGATGGACGCGTCGTACGAGAACGTGCGCATCGTTGCATCGGAGCTCGAGCAGAGCGAGCAGCACCGCGGACCAACGACGCCGGTTGAACTGCCCGGCGCGGGCTGGGCGCTCGAGCTGCGTCGCATCAGCTTTGGTTTCGATGGAGCTGCACCCATCCTGCAGGATGTGGACCTGCGCATGCGCAAAGGTGAGGTGGTTGTGCTGCAGGGAGCGTCGGGGATCGGCAAAAGCTCCCTCCTGAATCTGGTTGCGGGCATTTCCGATCCACAGTCCGGAACCGTGTGCGTGGACCGCATGAGGATGGCTTATGTTCCGCAGGAGGTCCCGCTCCTTGACGATTCGATCCGCAACAACCTTCTCTTTGGGCTCACCGGAAAGTCCGATGAGGAACTAATGAAGGCGCTGTTCTGCGCACGGCTCGATGCGTTTGTCACGGCACAATCGCACGGGTTGGACACGAACGTGGGCGATAACGGAGCGCTCCTGTCGGGCGGGCAGCGGCAGCGGCTGGGTTTGGCGCGGGCGCTGCTGCGCGGCGCCGACTTGCTCCTCCTCGACGAGGCTACCTCGGCTCTGGACGAAGAAAGCGAAGGGCAAATTCTCGAGATGCTGTGCGCGTCCGGGAAAACCGTTCTGCTGGCGACCCATCGCGTGCAGGCGCGAACGTTTGCGCATCGCGTTCTGTCGTTCCAGGGGGAACGGCTTGTCGAAGCGAACGCGGCGCCGGAAGCGTGCCTCACGGCCTGACAGTGCGCCTGAAGCGACGGCGGGAACGAGGCGCAATGCGTGCCCCGAAGCTATTCGGGATGCGGACTGCAGCTGCAAACTGCACAGGACTCCTCAGAATCATCGTCCGAAGCGGAGAAGCGTCTCCAGCGGCGAGCCTCCCGTGCGACCAGAAGGCCCTGCTTCAGATGGAAGCGAAGACGGAAGAGCAGGAACCGCAGCTCAATCCACTCTCTGCGGAGCCGCAATCGCAGAGTCTCCTGCGCAGCCGGCTCCAGCATTCGATCCGGCCGGCGCAGCGGGATCAGGCGGCGGATGCGAGGTGGTTGCGATCGCCCGTTGACTCCGTCCTGCAGTGCATCCTCAAGCAGCAGATACAGCTTGGTTCCTGGAACATCCGCCAGGACGGCGAGCCGCCCGCAGCGTTCGGCCCACAACCGCACTTTTGCCGGAAGCGCGTCAGCAGTCCATGAATCAAACTCCGGCGGAGAGAAGGGCCCGAAGAGATCGGCGGCAAGCCGGCTCGCGAGGCCGAGGGCTACGGGAATGTCCGGATGCGCCCTGGCCAGGGCGTGAACTGCGTTCCAGAAATCCCGATCGTTGCGCCGCGCGATGGCGTGCTGCCGAAATTCGAGGAGCCACGACGCTCGCGTGTGCTCATTTCGGAGATGTGCGAACAGGTGCAGTGCCTGGCCGATGAACTGATCCGCCGGGCAGAGGGCAGGGATGCGCTCTCCCTTCCACTCCCACGTATGCAGGCGGTCGAGGCGAGAATCGAGCCGCGGCGGCGGATCCGTTGCAGTGCCCCTCTGGGCGCGGCCTTCTTCAAAACAGTCGAGGGCCACATGCAACTCAGCCGACCGCCGATTCGCGACATCGTATTGACCTTCAAGCGAGGTACGGATGAGGCCGTCAGTCTTGAACTCGAGACTGTTCGGCGACGAAGCCGTCAGTCGGTAACCGTGTTGTTCCAGCAGCGAACAGCTGAGCGCAAGATCGCGTGGGTCCACCAGGAAGTCGAAGTCAGACTGATGACGCAGCGAGAGGTCAGGGCAGGAATCAGGGAAAAGGGTGAATCCTTTCAGACTGGCGTAACGCGCACCAGCTTTGCGGAAAGACCGATGGATGGCGAGAAATTCCTCCAACATCTGAGCAATGCGGACTTCATTGTCCGCGCGCTTTTGCCGCAACCTTTCCACCATGTGGGCGTCGACGGCGCTGCTGATGTCCTGAGACTGAAGGCGCTCCAGAAAATAGAGTGCCAGTCCACTCGTATCCAGCCAGAACTCCGTACCAGCCCAGTCTTTGGCGGTAAAGCGAGAGAGCCGGCGCCCAACCGCCTCGGTCGATTCATGGAAGCTCGCAACAATGGCTTCGACGAGCGCTGGATTGCTTCTGCTGACCCAACCCATCGGAACCACCTCACTCCCGGTTGACGCGAACGACCGCACAGATGCCTGATGCCGGCAGCCGCAACGAAGAAGCGGTTGCGGCCTTGTCCACGGGGCTCATCGACTCTTCCAGGTCGGGAACAGGAAGCGGTAAACGATTCCGGTTTCCCAGATATTGGTATTGCCCGAGGACGAAAACTGCCGCGAATAGCTGGTGAGGATGCGTGTATTGTGGGGCAGGTTATAGTCCAGTCCAAAGTCGGCGCGCTGCGTGTTCACCAGAGGGACCCCATCGCTGACGACCGTGTCCCGGCGGAAGCTTTGTTGCATGCGAAAGACAGGCTCCAGACGCCCGATCCAGCTGTCGATGCCGCCGAATGCCTGGGTGCGGTAGTCGGCCTCGATCCAGTATCCCTGGGCA
>JBAUZR010000387.1:0-3821 GCA_049585375.1 Acidobacteriaceae bacterium | reverse complement strand
GCCACGGAATTGCTGCTGATGTTCTGGGTGGATGGCAGGTAAGCGGAATCGGGGATTATGAAGGCGGCTTTCCGTTCGGGGTAATCGATAACTTCGCGGGTATCAACGGCTATAATCGCCCGAATATCGTTCCCGGCACCAAAATCAAGACCTACAACTACGGCGCCGTGAAGGACTATTTCGTTGGTCGGAGCGCCAAGCCGCCAGTGATGTTCACCACCAATGCCTTTGCTCTAACGCCATCTCCCTATGTGCTGGGTAATGGAATCCGTGCGTACTCGGGTTTGCGCACACCGCCTCTTCGTAATGAATCCTTCTCCGCAATGAAATCATTCCGGTGGGGAGAAAAGGCAACAGGCACGCTCCGCGTCGATTACTTCAACGCATTCAATCGAACTCAATTTTCCGGTCCTGATTCAGATATGAGCGATTCGACCTTCGGCACGGTGACAGGCGAATATTCACAAATTACGAACCGGCAAGGCCAGGCGACGTTCAGGATTGATTTCTAAAATTGCTCCTGTGGTATGCCGCAGAAAGCGGGCAGATCACAGGGGCAGTTCAGATCCAGCCTAAAACCAGCGCAAGGGTGGGTCGACTCATTCCGCATGGTTACGACTCGGGCGCGGAGGTCTTACTTGCGGTCCTGGCGTGCCCCCGGGGTCCTATTCAAAGGAGTACCGTCATGGGTACAACTCAAACTCCAGCGCTCGATATGGATAAGCTGAATGCATTCATCGGCCAGTTTGTAATGGATCCCGGCGCTGCC
Source organism: Acidobacteriaceae bacterium (assembly GCA_049585375.1). Taxonomy (GTDB): domain Bacteria; phylum Acidobacteriota; class Terriglobia; order Terriglobales; family Acidobacteriaceae; genus Palsa-343. The sequence goes on along the minus strand of JBAUZR010000387.1, from coordinate 3,052 downwards.
GTTCACACCGGCATGGTGGTCATTGGAGAAAAGCTCGGTCTGTACAAGGCATGGGCCGATGGCCACATGTCTGCTTCAGAGCTTGCCGCCAAAACGAAGACCGATGAACGCTATCTGCGCGAGTGGCTCTCATCGCAAGCCGCGGGTGGAACCACCCGAGCATCTGCACGATCTATGAGATCGGTAAAGCAGAGGGAAGACCTTTCATTGCCATGGAATTCCTGGAGGGTCATCCAATTGACCATTACTGGTTTCTGAGTGGCTCCAGTGGATCTACTTACGCGGCCCGCTGCGATGGGAGGATCGCGGCAACCAGCGCCGCCAGCCCAAGTGACCCTCGACACAAACCGCGGTTTAGCAGAAACCCGGTTTCATCTGCACTCCCGGCATTTTGGGCAGAAAATTCCCGGGTAGCCGGTAACGCGGCCACGACGTTGGTCATCGCAGCGGACAAGTACGATGCTAAGTCGTCCATCGAGCGACCAGGGGCCAGATGTCGTGGATTACCGGATCCCGGGACGTTTCGAGGCCCGGAATCGGCGCAGGATGAACGCGGCGGCCACGGTGAGAAACAGAACTGCATACGCTGCCTCGGTGGCGCCACTTCCACCATCCGGCGAGATTCCAAAGTATCGTTCGATCCAGTTTTCCTTCAGGCTGGCGAGGAACAAACCTATGGCCAGCAGCGCGACGGTTCCGGTGGCCCAAAGTCGATATCCTGGGTTCATAACGCGCGGCCCCTTTCAGGGTTTGTGGTGTTCTTCGTGACGTGCAAGGTCGGCGAGGCGCTCTCCCAGACGTTCCAGCCGGTGGCCCAGGCGTGCCAGCGCGCGGTCTGCCTGGCCGTGCCTGTCGGCTCCTTCCAGATCGCCGGAAGCCAGACTCAGCTCGTCGATTTCGATCCTTTCGTAGCGGAATCCTTTCACCTTAATCTGTTCGCTCTCCGGCACAGATTCTTCGTGTTTGAATAACTTGTCCTCCGGCCAGGAGATATGAAAAAAGAAAGGGTCAATGGAGTTGGCCACCGTGGATCCACCCAGATCGAGTAACTGGTGGGTGGCGAAGTTGGCATTTCTCTGGTATTTGACCCCATAGGGGAAGTTGGCGAGGTCCGGGAAGTTATGAGCGGAAAAGATTCCGTAGAAATCGTTGTCCACGCTTTGCAGATCCGCGTAGTCGCCGATGTAGGGGTCAAAAGCGTGAGTCGCGTTATCGACCGGTGTGTTCGCGAGTAGGAAATCCTCGGCCGGACTGGCCCATGCATCTTCGCTGACCTGTACGTGGGTTTCCCATCGCTGCGTGGCGCCCGACGTTACCACCTGCTGATACATGAATCCAACCCTTTTCCCCGAGTGAGTTATGGCGATAGCCGGATTGGTGGCATTCGCTACCGACACGAGATCCGCCGACCAGGTAACGCCGCGGTCCGTACTGCGGCGGACGTGGAGCGTTTGGGTGCTGCCGGGATGCGACCCGTCTCCCCAGGCGAGGTAAACGACGTGGCTCCGGGCGGGGTCCACGGCGATCGAGATGGAACTGCCCACCCGTTCGTTCCCCATGAAGAAAAACCAAGGGATGGGGACAGACAGGGCTACACGCACTCCCGCTTTGCCGTCGCCCGTGTCGATCAGCGAGGTAAAAGGCGAGCCTCCGGTGGCAAAGTGATCGTCGCGCGCCACCACCACATCGGCCTGCACGGGACCGCCGACCAGCCAGCTGAAGTAGCCGGCGTAAACAGTGCCGTCGCGATGAATCGTCGGGCGGATGGAAGGAGAATCGCGAATCGTCACACGCGGGTCCATCAGGCTTTGGGTGAACCCGGCGGGTGGGGCGGCATTGCGGGCATCGGAGGAGTGCTCCATGGATCCGAGCCACGGACCGCTGGAGTCATCGTTGTTTCCCACAAAGACGCGGTCTTTCCCCTCGGCCTGAAGAGCAGCGACGTAGGGTTGATCGATCGAATTTCGCGACACGAGAACGTCCATCACGGTCGACCCGGAATACGGCGCGCTGCGGAGGATGTTCATCGGATTCGTACCGTCTCCGCGCAGGATGCCCGCATACAGAGCCGACCCGCCCCCGAATCGCAGGGATTGGTCGAACGTATCCCACAGAAAGCCGCCGGCGCCAGGTATCACCAGGTCGAGGGTAAAGGTGTTGCCGCTGTCGAAGCTCGCATACACAGGGCAGTTGGGTCCGTGGGCAGGATCCGGGGTAAACGCGGTACCCAGAATCATCTTCACGTTTTCAGGATTGACGGTAATTTGCGGCTCGCTGTCCTGGTTGGTTTCCCCGCTCAGCGACTTCGGAATCATATTGACGACGCGAATATGAGGCTTGGGCTTAGGCATTGTTTCGCTCCCGGTTGCCTTTGGGGGAACGCTGCCGGAGCAGTTGAAGAGCCTGCCTCTCCTCGTTCGCGCCCGCAGGCAGAAAGTCATCGGCGTGCAGTAACGCCAGGGTTGCGCCGCCCAGATCCAGTCCATCGCGGTGCAGGATGAAGAGACCTTCATCGCCTTCCCTGGGCTTGGGCACGCCGAACCATTTCACGTCGCGGCTGGCCGGATAACGAACCGGCACTTCGCCTTTGAGGTTGCCTTTAAGCGATTCCGAAACCCTGAGGACCGCGACCCACCAGATGGGATCGTGTTCCGAGCCCGGAATCGCACCCGGTTCCGCCGCGCGGCGGCTCAAAACGCGCGCCTCCACCACAGCCTCTGCCGACGTAAGGTGCCGACGCGTTTCTTCCATTGTTTCTCTTTCCTTTATGGCGATCACCGAAGCGTGAATCGTCTCGAGATCGTCGGGGGCATCCATCTGTCCGACTTCTCTTACAGCGATCGTCTCACCATAGAGGACGGGATTCGTAAAAAACACGCGCCGACCCCTGGGGTACTCCACAGGAAAACTCGACGCGAGAAGCACGGTGACCGGCTGTCCAGCCTGTTGCTGAAGAATGGAGGGTCCATGATGGACCCTTTCCACTCTCACGACGGCGCTGCTTCCGCCGCTGGGAACGAATGAGAGGGATGAAGAGGACTCACTCTCCACG
>JBAUZR010000386.1:0-4012 GCA_049585375.1 Acidobacteriaceae bacterium | reverse complement strand
AGCCTCCACCTTCCAGGCGAAACGGCGAATCTCGTTGTCAATGTCAGGAACGCCCGGATTGGCGGCCACGGCAATCGTGAATCCGGTTGAAGCGCCGATGGGATTGCTCCCGATGTCCAGCCCGTGGTTGAGCCGCCGCACAATGTTGACCAGACCGATAGCGTCCACATCGTAGACCGCCGTCGCATCGGGGTAATTGCCCAGCTTGGGCGGATCGCCGGTCAGGCAAAGCACGTTCTTCAAACCGATCGACGCCGCACCCAGCAGATCGCTCTGGATGCTGAGCACGTTGCGGTCGCGGCAGGTGTAGTGCAGCAGCGTCTCAATGCCGGTCTTCTGCTGGATCTGGATGCAGAGGCTCTGGGCGCTCATGCGGGCCGAGGCGCGCGGCGAATCCGGCACATTGATGGCATGCACGCCCAGGTTCGCCATCTCCTGCGCACCGGCCAGCTCCTTCGTGCAGTCGATGCCGCGCGGCGGCACAATCTCCACCATGGTGACAAAGGCGCCTTCGTGGATGAGCCGCCCCAGACGCGACCGCTCGGAGACATGCACCGGGGGGGTCTCCGTCACAATCGGCTCCTGGCGCGAGGCCCGCTGGCTGGCTGCCTGCGCCTCCGTCGCGCGCAGAGCGGACTTCATGGCGCGGATGTGCTGCGCGGTCGTGCCGCAGCAGCCCCCGATAAACTGAACCCCGGCACGCGTGAATTTGCGCGCGAAGCTCGCCATGTACTCCGGCGAACAGAGATAGATGTTGCGGCCGTCCACTGAACGCGGCATGCCGGCGTTGGGCATCGCCATCAGCGGCAGGCTCGTGGAGGCCGCTATGCGCTCGATGGCCGTCAGCACGGTGGCCGGCCCCACGCTGCAGTTCACGCCCATCGCGTCCACGCCCCAGGAGGCGATGCGCGCCGCTGCGGTTTCCGCCGATGCCCCGTCGAGGCAATTCGCCTCTTCGTCGATGGTCACCATCACCACCACCGGCACATCCGGAGCCGCCGCGCGAGCCGCCAGCACGGCCTGTTCCGCCTCATTGAGCGCGGGCATGGTCTCAATGATGAGAAGATCGACGCCCACCCCCGGACCACCCTCGGTTAATGCCCGAATCTGCTCCGCGAAAGCGTCCTGCGCTTCCTCCAGACTGGTCTTGCCCAGCGGCTCCAGATGAACGCCCAGCGGGCCGACCGATCCGGCCACGTACGCTGTGCCTGCCTGCTTGTCGGCAAGCTGACGCACGGTTTGGCGCGCGATCGCCACTCCGGCCTGGTTAATCTCGGCTACCTTATCCCGCAGGCCATACCGCTCCAGGCGCACGGCGTTGGCGCCAAAGGTATTCGTCTCGATAATCTCCGCGCCCGCCTGCAGATACTCCTCGTGCACGCTTCGAACCAGCTCCGGCTGGGAGAGATTCAGCTCGTCAAAACAGCGATTGATGAACACGCCGCGAGCGTACAAACTGGTGCCCATCGCCCCGTCACAGAGGACGGTACGCCGGCCAAAAAGCGATTCGAGTCGGTTGGGCACGGGTCTCTCTCGTTCATGGTATCAGGGCAAACCACAGGCTCTGCCTTCGCGTCGCCGCCCCGAAACAGGCCTGTCGTACATTGGCCCAGGGAGACCGGCTGCGCGCCGCGAAGAAGGTTCGCTTGCCCTGATATACTTGGCTTTCCCGTAATCCGTTATTGCTATGGCTGGGCGAGGTTCTACCGTTTTGAAGAAGAGAAGTGTCCTGTATTTCTGTGGTGTTCTCAGCGCGCTTTTTGTGATTTGCCTGGCCGCCAGTTCCTGCGGCACGAATTATTACTTCGCCGGGCGAAATTTACCCCCCAGCAAGGTGCTGAACCGGGTCCTGATAGCGGAGCAGAACTCCAGCGCGTTGTCGACCGGGGCGCTTCCCTTCATGGACGCCTTCTATGACATCCGCCACCCCTACAACACCTCCACCGGATCGTTCTCGATCAGCGGCTTCTCCGGCAAGCTGCCCCTTACCATCGAGAATTTGCCGGAGCAGCAGGCGGGCGCTGTCTACAGTGAAGGCGACGGCAGCCTGGCCCTGATCAGCTATGCGCAGGAGAAGGTGAGCGCCACGGTCACCATTCCGGGTGGCCTCTCCAGCAGCACCGAGGTTAGCCCCTACAACGGAATCTCCATTAGCCGCGATTTAGGCTATGTCTATGCGGCTAACCCGGTAAACCACGTCATCAGCGTGGTCGACCGCAACAAAGGCACTTCCCTCACGCTGAACCTGCCCAACGCCTATGGCATCTCGGTGAATCCGGGCGGCACGGTGGCCCTGGTTTTCGTCCAGAACGCCACCCAGGCCGCCTCGGATTCCGACGACCCGACGGTCAATCCGTCCCTGGACCCCTCGAGCTTTGCCGTTTACAGCATTGTTCAGCTCACCGAGACGGAGCAGTACGCGGCCCAGAATAATCCGCATTACGTCTATACGTACACCGATGCATCCGGCGCGGCGCACTCGGCGGAAGCTCAGGATTGCGAACCCCAGTCGCTGCCGACCTGGTGCGTCTTTCCCGTCAGCACAGGCGCTTCGGCCAGCTTCGATCATCCGGTCAAAGCGGTCTTCTCGCCTGACGGCACTACTGCCTACGTTCTGAACTGCGGGCCAGAGTGCGGTGGCACCACCGCGAGCGTGACAACTATCCCCATCGCGGCCTCCGATCTCAATGCCGGCAGCGTGGGCGCCAGTGGCATCGCCCTGCAGGCCCAGACGAATATTGACATCCCCAACGGCGCCAGTAATGCCGTCTTCAGCGGTAATACGCTCTATATCGCGGGGCAGCAGTACCAACCGGCCAGCGGCCTCTTTGCGGGATTTCTCACCGTCCTCAACACACCCGCGGACACCATCGCCGGCACATATTCCATCAGCGACGGTCTCCACACCCGCATGGTCTTTGCCGACGACAATACCCTCTGGATCGGCTCGTCCCGGTGTAATCAGGGCCCCCGCTACCAGCAGTCACAGACCGGTGGCAGCCAGGAATTCGGCTGCATCACGATGTTCAATACCGCTACCAACACGGCCTCCCTCAGTTCCTACAAGGGAGACGGCACCGGCATCGCCGCCGTCACCGGACTCCACAAGGTGTACACAACGGAAGGCGGCCAGATTTACATCTACAGCACCACGAATATGGCCGCGCTGGATAATTCCAACGTGACCGTAGCCGGCACCGCCATCGACGCGGCCTACATGGACGCCGGCAGCGACGCCGATAACACCATCTACTGACGGGTGACCTGACAGCCGAGCGCGCATGGCAGACGCACCAATGGCTGATGTACTCGCCATCGCCGCGCATCGCGACGATGTGGAGCAAACCTGCGGCGGCACGCTGCTGCGTCTGGCCTCCCTCGGCGTCTCCACTGCCATTCTGGATCTGACCCGCGGCGAAGCCGGAACCCGTGGCTCGGCCAAAGAACGCGCCGCCGAAGCCGCCACGGCTGCTCGCATCCTGGGCGTAGGCTGGCGCGAGGCGCTGGATATCCCCGATGGCCGCGTCGAGAACAGCTGGGATAATCGGCTGAAAGTCGTAGAGGTTCTCCGCCGGGTGCATCCCCGGGTGGTCATCCTTCCCTACTGGACCGGCCGCCACCCCGATCACTACACCTCCGCCACCCTGGGCTATGAAGCATGCTTTCTTTCCGGCCTCGCCAAAATCGACACCGGAACCGCTCCGCATCGGCCCTTCAAGATCGTCTACGCGAGCCTCTATGCCGACGTCCGGCCCAGCTTCGTCGTGGACATTACTCCCTTCATCGAAGATCGTCACCGTGCCCTGATGGCCTATCAGTCGCAGTATGCCAACCAATCGGCAGGCAGCGGTCTCTTCGTGCCGGAAGAAGAAATCCGCGAGCGCACGTATGCCGAAGCCCGTCATTACGGCATGCTCGCCGGCGTTCGCTATGCCGAGCCGTTCGTCCAAAAGGAAGTCGGGCTGGTCGACGACCTGACGCTCATTCCGGTTCAGTCGCTATAGCCGCTGTA
>JBAUZR010000385.1:0-12584 GCA_049585375.1 Acidobacteriaceae bacterium | reverse complement strand
GAACAGGGTGGGAAGTCTGGGTGACCTCCAGAGCACCATGGGCTTCCCCTCCCGTTGAGGAGGAGTGAAGTGGAACAGGCTGCTCTGATGGGTCCAATGGACAATCCTGGTATGAACGGTCCTGGTTTGACCGGTTGTTTGAACGATTTCGGCTCGCAGCAGGGGCTGCCGGGTCACCGGGCGGGAACTGTGCCGGTGATGATCGGGCGGACCGAGGAGTCGGCGTTGGCCGGGATTGCGCACGACGCGCAGAATCTGGTGACGGCACTGGGCCTGTGCGCTGAGCTGATGAGCGACCCCGGAGTTCTGGGTCCGGAGCATGGGCATTTTGCGGGTGAGATTCGCTCGCTTGCTGAGGCATCGGGGATGCTGGTGCAGCGACTGGCGGCTTTGGCTCGCGCGGAAGCGGCACAGCGGTTCGAGGAGCCAGCAGAGGCGCCGATTGAGGATCTGCCGGGGTCGGTGCGGCAGCTGGGAAATCTGCTGTCGGCCATTGCCGGTCCGGCGGTGGAACTGCAGATTGCGACGCTTCCCTGCTCCGGACTGCTGCGGCTTTCGGAGGAGAGCCTGACTCGGATTCTGGTGAATCTGGTGCGCAATGGGGCGGATGCGATGCCGACAGGCGGCCGGATCCGCATTACCACGCAGCGCAGCGGGGGCCGGAGCTTTCTGTGGACGGTGGACCATGAGGAATTTCTGAGCGAAGCGGAGGTGGCCCGGCTTTGGGGAGAGATTGACGGAGGCGGCAACGAGGACGGAAGCGCGCAGAAGGTGGTGCTGACCGTCGAGGACGACGGTCCAGGCATCCCCGCGGAGTTTCTGGAGCGAGTCTTCGAAAGCGGCTTCTCCACACGTCATGCGGGGCGCGCCTGGCCGGAGACGCCGCACCACGGACTCGGTCTGAGCATTGTGAGGACTCTCGTGGAAGCGGCGGGCGGACGGGTCAAGGCTGCGGCCGCGCCGAGCGGGGGAGCGCGGATCGAAATCGAGTTGCCCCTTACTACCGTAACCCGCCCCTTACCTTCGGCACTCCCCGGTGGGGAGGGGATTGACCGGCAATGATGCGACCATCACAAACAGGGTTATTCCACGGTTTGGGCGGCTCCATGCCTCTTGCGTTTTCCCGCGACTCCGCACCTTTGCACGTTCTGATCGCGGATGACGATCCTTCGATTCGGCGTGCCTGCTGTGAAATTGCCGCCAGCCAGGGAATGGTGGCGCACGAAGCGCAACTCTCCGCACGGGAGCGCGGATTGCTGCTGGCCCGGGGCGTGGACATCGTGCTGGTGGACGAGGCGGTGGCGACCGGCACCGGCTGCGAGCTGCTGGTTGAGCTGCGTCAATTGCGGCCGGATGTGGCGGTCGTCTGGATGACCTCAGCTTCGACGGTAGAGCTGGCTCTGGAAGCGCTGCGCTTCGGGGCAAACGATTATCTGGTGAAGCCCTTTTCGGCCGAGGAGCTGGGCGCGGTGCTGCGCCGGCAGGCCGAGCGCATGACGGTGGATGTTGCCAGCCGGAGGCTGCGCGAGCGGCTGCGGGCCGGACAGGGGATGGGCGATATTCTGGGCGAAAGCCCGGAGATGGAGAAGCTGTTTCGCATCCTCGCCCGGGTCGCGCAGAGTACGCATCCGGTGCTGATCCTGGGCGAGAGCGGAACCGGCAAGGAGCTGGTGGCGAGGGCCATCCATGCGAATGGGCTGGGAGCGGGCAAACCGTTTGTGCCGGTGGACTGCGGATCGCTGGCGCCGACGCTGATCGAGAGCGAGCTGTTCGGACATGTGAAGGGAGCCTTCACCGGAGCGCACCGGCCGAACGACGGCCTGATGGTTGCCGCGGGCAGCGGAACCGTGTTTCTCGATGAGATTGGCGAGTTGCCGCTCGACCTGCAGGCGAAGCTGCTGCGCGCGCTTCAGGAAAAGGAAGTGCGTCCGCTGGGGGGCAGCCATGCGGTCCCCATCAAAGCGCGCATTCTGGCGGCGACCCATCAGGATCTGCCCGCGATGGCGGAGCAGGGCAGGTTCCGGCGGGATCTCTACTACCGGCTCAACGTGGTCAAGCTGACGCTTCCCCCTCTGCGCGAGCGGAAAGAGGACATTCCCCTGCTGGCCGCGCACTTTCTGGAACGCAACAACCGGGAGATGAAGCGTTCGTTCCGACTCAGCGCGGAGACGCTGGCTTTTCTGGCCGATTATGCGTGGCCCGGCAACGTCCGCGAGCTTGCCAATGCGATCGACTGCGCCTGCAATCTTTGCTCCGGCGACATGATCCAGATGGGAGAGATGACCACCGCCATTCAGGATGCCTGGAAACACGCGGCAGCGGTGCGGCAGAAACCACTTCCATCGGCTGCGGACGAGGTTCGCGAGGTGATGACGCTGGCCGAGCGGGAGAGAGAAGCCATCCTGACCACGCTCGAGCAGGTTCATGGCGACAAGCTGCTGGCAGCACGCCTTCTCGACATCGGGAAGACCACGCTCTACCGCAAGCTGAAGGAATATGGGGTGACGCCATGAGTGCAAGGACAGAGGATGGGCTGGCGATGTTGTCGTTGCCCCTGGGGGCCCTCATTATTACGGCCATGGACGGGGTGGAAGAGATCGCAGCAGCGCTGGCGCAGAAGCTGGGACTCACGGTGGAGGTGGCGGCCAGCCGGGCAGCCGGGCTGCGGCTGCTGGAGCGGCGGAGCTATGCGCTGGTGGTGCTGGACCAGATGCTGGCCGATGCGGATGCCCAGGGCGCGGAGCTGATCTGGCGGCGCACGGGCCTGGCGATTCCTCTGCAGATCAACTTCGGTCTGGCGGGCAGCCAGCGGCTGGAACGGGAGATGCGCGCCGCACTGGCACGCCGCCAGCGGGAACAGCAGATGGCGAGCGTGGCAGCCGCGGCTGCCGTGGATACGGCCCTGAAAAATGCAGTGACCGGAATTCTGCTGGAATCGCGTCTGGCCCTCGAAGAGAAGGATCTGCCGCCGAGCATCGAGGGGCGCTTACGCACGCTGGCAGGAATCGCCAATCAGCTACGGGACCGCCTTGGGACGAAAGTCCTTCCTGATACCACTCCCGTGCCATTGTCGGAGTCACGAGAGTAACTTACTTTGGGTGTAGTTCGCGCAAACCACGCTCCCGCAATGGCATAGGCGCATTTTTCCGGGGCAACGAGCCTGTTTTCATGGACCAAAGGCCGAGGGAAATGCGCTGAGAGCCGCAAAGGAGCCGGCCAACTGCGAGCATCTCAAAAATCTGGAGTCCCTCCCCCATGCATCGCCTGCTCGTCGCCACATTAACCCTTTCTCTAACCGGGCTTGCGCCAGCCGCCTTCGCGCAGTCCAGCGGCTCCTCTCTGGCAACGCCGTCGCTGCTGACGGATGACAGTTCCGGCACGGGAGGAGCGATCTATGCGCCAGCCCCCTCGACTCGGCCGATGGCCTTCTCGACGGTTGCCGTGGGTGTGCAGGTGGGCATCCTCGGCATCGGGTTCGAGGCCGCGACTCCTCTTTCGAATCACCTGAACCTGCGGGCCGGCGGGAACTTCTTCGACTACAGCGACACACTGACAAGCGATGGGATCAGCTACGATGCGAACCTGCATTTCCGGTCATCCGAGGCCAGCGTGGACTATTTCCCGTGGGCGAAAAGCTTCCATATCAGCCCGGGAGCGCTTCTTTACAACGGAAACGAGGTCACCGGCAACGCGAATGTTCCAGCGGGCCAGACGTTCACTCTGAACGGGACTACGTACACGAGCAGCGCGACCGATCCGGTGAACGGCAACGGCAGCGTGACGTTCAATAAGGCCGCACCGAAGATCACGGTGGGGTGGGGTAACTTGATTCCCCGCAGCGGGCGGCATTTCAGCGTGCCGGTGGACCTGGGGTTTGCCTATGTGGGCGATCCCAAGGTCGCGCTCAACCTGAATGGGACGGCCTGCTACACCTACCAGGGCGCGCCGTATTGCGCGAATGTGGCGACGGATCCGACTATCCACGCCAACGTTGTGGCGCAACAGCAGAAGCTGGCGAACGATGCCGCGCCGGCCCGGTTCTTCCCGATTCTTTCAACGGGGTTCGCGTACCGCTTCTAGAGGGAACGCGCAGCAGGGGCGGCGGATGCACTCCGCACACCCCTGAAATCCGGCAAGCCGGTTAGCTGATTGGCTGACCGGCAGCCGTGAGCAACTGCAGCTGCTGCTGGTCATACTGTTTGACGCTGTCCGGCAACGGGGCGTAGTTGAGCGTGCCGGCGACCGCCTGACCATCCGTGATGATGTACTGGATGAACTGCTTGAGGGCGGCGCGCTTCGCCTTGTCGGGACCATCTTTGGGAATGATCAGGAAGGTGAGCCCGGAGATGGGATAAGCGTCCGGCGCGCTGGCGGGCGGGTTGACGATAGGCTTGCGCGGATCCTGGCTGATCTGATCGGCAAAGCCAGCAATGTCGGCGGTGGTCCCGGCAGCGGTGGCGGAGACATATTTACCGGCCTGATTTTCAATCTCCGCGATGGGCAGGTTGTTCTGCTGCGCGTAGCTCAGCTCGACATATCCGATGGAGCCCGGGGAATTGCGGATATTGCCGGTGACGCCTTCGCTGCCCTTCCCGCCGATGCCGGTGGGCCAGCTGACGGCGGTCCCGGAGCCAACCTTCTTCTGCCACTCGGGACTGACGGCGGAGAGGTATTCGGTGAAGATGCCGGTGGTGCCGGAGCCGTCGGAGCGATGGGAGATGATGACGGCGGTCGAAGGCAACTTGACGCCGGGATTATCTTTGGCCAGCTGTGGATCTTTCCAGGTCTTGATGGTGCCGAGGAAAAGGCCGGCGAGCGCCTGGGGAGAAAGACGCAGCGGCTGGGTGAGACCGGGCAGGTTGTAGGTGATGCAGACCGGGCCGGCAGTTTCTGGAATTTGCACGACGGGAGACATACCGGCAAGCTGCGCATCTTTCAGGGCGACGTCGGAGGCGCCGAAGTCAACGGTGCCGGCCTTCACCTGCTGAATGCCGCCGCCGGAGCCGATGGACTGATAGTTGATGCGGATATTGGGATGCGCCTGTGAGAAGTCGGCGGTCCAGCGCGACATGACGGGATTAATGAAAGTGCTGCCGGCTCCCGAGAGGGAGACGTTATTGCTGGCACTGTTCGATGAATTGCAGGCACTCAGGCAGCCCAGCGCTGCGACGGCGATCGTCGCAGTCCAAAATCGTTTCGACATGAAATCCTCCATGAAAATTGTCGGTTCTTCCCCCCGGAACTGTACACGATTTCGATCCTCCGATTGTTACAGTCCGAAGAACGGGAAACTTTGGCAACGCCGTTGCGGGCAGGCTCCGTCCTATGAAGAAGGAAAGCAATCCAGACGGGAGGATTCGCGATGGCAGAGAATCTGCATGGGAAACGAGTGGCCATCCTGGCAACCGACGGTTTTGAGCAGGTGGAACTGACGGAACCGAAGAAGGCGCTGGACGCAGCGGGCGCGACAACAGAAGTCGTGTCCCTGAAGGGTGGCGCGATCAAAGGCTGGAAGACGAAAGACTGGGGCGACAGCGTAAAGGTGGACAAGACGCTCGACCAGGCCCACGCACAGGATTACGACGCGCTGTTGCTGCCGGGCGGGGTGATCAACCCGGATCATCTGCGCATGGAACCGAAGGCGGTACAGTTTGTGAAGGACTTTGTGGCGACGGGAAAAACGGTTGCGGCGATCTGCCACGGGCCGTGGATGCTGGTGGAAGCGGGCGTGGTGAAGGGCAAGACGGTGACCTCGTGGCCGTCCATTCGCACCGATCTTAAAAATGCGGGCGCGAACGTCGTGGACCAGGAAGTGGCGACGGACGGTCAGTTCATCACCAGCCGCAAGCCGGACGATATTCCGGCGTTCAACCGGACGTTGATTGAGAAGCTGAGCGGGAAGGCGGCGAAAGCAGCGTAAGGAAGTAGCCTGTAGCCGGTAGCGGGTAGCGAAAAGGAAAAAGGCGCGTCTGAGGGACGCGCCTTTTCGCTGGGTTTGCAGGTCTACCGACGGATCGCGCGAAGCGCTTCCACTCGCGCAGTCAACGCCTACTTCAGACGCGCCATGATGTCGTCGAGGACCTGCTTGGGGGGACGGGTGCGGGACTGGGGCAGGGTGGCGAGCGGCTCGTTGACCAGGTTGAGGAGGTCGGTGAAAGCGGGCTTGCCGGTATCGATATAGAAGACCCCGGTGAGGACTTCCCCCTTCTCGTGCGCGTCCATCAGCGTTTTCACAGCCACGGCGCGATCGGTGGGATTGTAGTCTTCGTGGAGCTTTTTGAGGCGCAGGCTGGAGCCGTCGTGCATCTTCACGTCGAGAGTGGTGCCGGGATCGTACTCGACGTCGATCTCCTCGAAGGCAGGGACAAAGCCGACTTCGCTGACTGCGTCTTCGTGCTCCTGCATGTATTTGTAACTGCGGGTGGAACCTTCGTGATCGTTGAAGGTAACGCAGGGCGAGACGACATCGAGCATCACGGTGCCGCGGTGAGCGATGGCCGCCTTGAGCATGGTGAGGAGCTGTTTCTTGTCGCCGGAGAAGGAACGGCCGACGAAGGTGGCACCGAGCTGGATGGCGAGCGAACAGGTGTCGATGGCGGGGAGATCGTTGATGACGCCGGTCTTGAGCTTTGAGCCGATATCCGCAGTCGCGGAGAACTGGCCTTTGGTGAGGCCGTACACGCCGTTGTCTTCGATGATGTAAATCATCGGCAGATTGCGGCGCATGAGGTGGATGAACTGGCCGATGCCGATGGAGGCGGTGTCGCCGTCACCGGAGACGCCGATGCCCATCATGGTCTTGTTGGCCAGCAGGGCGCCGGTGGCGACTGAAGGCATACGGCCGTGCACGCTGTTGAAGCTGTGCGAGCGGGACATGAAGTAGGCGGGGCTCTTGGAGGAGCAGCCGATGCCGGAGAGCTTCATGACGCGCTCGGGCTGGACACCCATCTCGTACATGGCGTCGATGATGCGCTCGGAGATGGCGTTGTGGCCGCAGCCGGCGCAGAGGGTGGTCTTGCTGCCGCGGTATTCAAGAACGGGCAAGCCGATACGATTGGTCTTCGGGGTCGGAGTTGCGGTGGCCGCCATTTTTTTCTACCTCTTTAAGATCTTTTCAAGTTTCAAATGCATTTGACCGGCGCCCACTCTCGGCCCGGCGTGGGAGGGTTGTGCCGTCAAATTCCCTCCTGCAGCACAATTTCATCGGTAACGGAGCGCGCATCGATCGGGAGCCCGTTGAAGTGGCGCACGCTGCGCAGTTTGGTTGTCTGGTCCGCGGGCAGATCGAGCTTGAGCAGGCTCAGCATCTGCGCGTCGCGGTTCTGCTCGACGACATAGATGCGGTCGTGCGAGGCGACAAAGTCGTGGATTTCTTTACTGAAGGGATAGGCGCGGATGCGGAGGTAATCCGCTTCGAGGCCGTATTCCTTCTTGAGCTGATCGCGGCTTTCCATCACGGCGAAATCGGAGGTGCCAAAGGCGATGATGCCGGTTTTGGATTTGCCGTTCTGGACGACTACGGGCGCGGGCACCAGTTTGCGGGCGGTCTCGAACTTGCGGGCCAGCCGCTCCATCAGGTTCTGGTAGTCCTCGGGGCGCTCGGAGTAGAGAGCTTTCTCGTTGTGGCCGCTGCCGCGGGTAAAGTAGGCGGCTTTGGGGTGGTCGGTGCCGGGCAGAGTGCGATAGGGGATCGCATCGCCATCGACGTCTTTGTAACGCCCGAATTCGCCGAGGCGCCTGAGGTCGTCGGCAGAGAGAATCTTGCCGCGGTTGAGGGGCTTCTCCGGGTACTCGAAGGGATCGGACATCCAGTTGTTCATGCCGAGGTCGAGATCGGAGAGGACGAAGACCGGGGTCTGCAGCTGTTCGGCGAGGTCGAAGGCGGCTCCGGCGAACTCGTAGCACTCCTTCACGCTGCCAGGCAGGAGCATCACGTGCTTCGTGTCGCCATGGGAAAGGACGGCGATAGAGAGCAGGTCTGCCTGCGCGGTGCGGGTGGGCAATCCTGTGGAGGGTCCGACGCGTTGAATATCGAAGATGACACCGGGGATCTCAGAGAAGTAGCCGAGGCCGGCGAATTCGGCCATGAGCGAGATGCCGGGGCCGGAGGTGGCGGTCATGGAGCGGGCGCCCGCCCAGCCGGCGCCGAGGACCATGCCGACCGCAGCCAGCTCGTCTTCCGCCTGAACGACGGCAAAGGTCGCCTTGCCATCCGGCTCGATGCGATGCCGCTTGAGATCGTCGATGAGCTGCTCGACGACGGAGGAAGAGGGAGTGATGGGGTACCAGGTGACGACCGTGACGCCGGCAAACATGGCGCCGAGGGCGCAGGCGGCGTTGCCGTCGATGATGATCTTGCCTTCGGTGGCATGCATCGGCTCGAGAACGAAGGGATCATTCTTGCTGAACGTCTGCTTCGCGTAGTTGAAGCCGGCTTCGACGGCGGCCCAGTTCAGGTCGGCGGCCTTTTGCTTCTTCGCGAATTGCTTGCGCAGCGCGCCTTCCACAGCTTTCATGTCCATGGAAAACAGCTGGGCGGCGACGCCGACATAGACCATGTTCTTGACCAGCTTGCGCAGCTTGGCCTCAGGACAAACGGCGGCGGTGATCTTGTCGAAGGGCACCGGATAGCAGGTAACGTCGTCGCGGACCTGATTCAGGTTGGCCGACTCCTCATAGATGGCCACCGAGCCAGGAAGCAAAGAGAGGATGTCTTCGCGCGCGGTTTCGGCATTCATCGCGATGACGATGTCGATTTCCTTCTTACGCGCGACGTAGCCGTATTTGCTGGCGCGGATGGTATACCAGGTGGGCAGGCCGGCGATGTTCGACGGAAAGAGGTTCTTGCCGCTGACCGGGACGCCCATGGCGAAAATGCTGCGGAGCAGCACGCTGTTCGCGGACTGGGAGCCGGAACCGTTGACGGTGGCTACCTGGATGCTGAAATCGTTAATGACCGGCTTGGGAGGGGCTGCTTTTTCTGCGCCTGATTCGCCCTGCGCGGACGGGGCGCCGGCGTTGGTGGTCGCCATGTGGCGGTGTTCCCTTCAGTGGAAATAGAAAGACTTCAATTGCTCTTTCGACATCTCCCATTATAGCGACCCATCGCGGCCCTACGCTTCTGGCAAGAGCACGAAGGGAATCTTTACAGATAGCAGGAAGTTGTTGCAGGCACGCCAGATGCAAAGGGATAATCCTGACAGGACTATGCGACTGGAATCGTTCGAACTGCGCGGCAAACACGTTCTGCTGGAACCGCTGGAGACAGCGCATAGCGGAGAGCTGGCGGCGGCCGCGGCAGTCGATCCCTCCATTTACTCCTGGACAACCGTGCCTCAGGGACCGAAGGAGATGGCGCGGTATTTGGATGCGGCGCTGGCAGCGCGCGACGCCGGAACCGCATGGCCGTTTGTGACGCGGTCGATGGAGACGGGCAAAATCATTGGGGCTACGCGCTATTTCGATCTGGAGTGGTGGCCGTGGCCGCAGGGCCATGAGCGCCACGACCGCTGGGCACCGGACGTTTGCGAGATCGGCTACACCTGGCTGACTCGCGATGCGATTCGCACGGCGGCCAATACCGAGGCCAAGCTGCTGATGCTGATGTATGCCTTCCAGGTGTGGGGCGTGCATCGCGTGGTGCTGCATACCGACGAGCGCAACGCCCGCAGCCGGGCGGCGATCGAGCGGATCGGGGGGAAATTCGAAGGCATTCTGCGCGCTCACCGGCTGGCCAGCGATTTCACTCCCCGGAATTCGGCGCGGTATTCGATCGTGGCGGCGGAGTGGCCGGAGGTGCGGGCGAAGCTGGAAGCTCGGCTGGAACGGGGCGCCTCCGCCCGGCAAAATGCCATCTCCGAATGAGAGACTTTTGATATGGGAAAGCAGTTTGCCTCAATGGAAGCGCCGCACCGGGAGTTCATTCTCCGGCAGCGCATCTTCTTCACGGCGTCGGCAGCGCGCGATGGAAGGGTGAATGTTTCGCCCAGGGATGGAGCTGCGCTGCGCATCCTGCATGAGCGGCGTGTGGTGTATCTCGATGTGACCGGAAGCGGCAACGAGACGGCAGCGCATCTGCGCGCCGATGGGCGGCTGACGCTGATGTTCTGCGCCTTTGAAGGCGCACCGATGATCCTGCGGCTTTACGGGCGGGGGAAGGTGCTGCAGCGCGGCAGCCAGGATTATCGCGAGTTGCTGGCGTCGGCTTTCGACAATGAGGAGCGGGCGGGCGCGCGGCAGATCATTGTGCTCGACGTAGAAATGGTGCAGACGTCGTGCGGCTTTGGCGTGCCGCTGTTTTCGTACGTGGGCGAGCGCGCGACTCTGGACCAGTGGGCCGCCGGCAAAGGAGAAGACGGGCTGCGAGAGTACTGGCGGGCGAAGAACTCCGTCAGCCTCGATGGCCTGCCCACCGGAATCCTGGATCCTGAGGAAGAGCCAGTATCCAGCTGAGGCTGACGAAGCACCTGGGTACGCCCGTCGGCAAAGTGCACGACGGCTTCGGATCTGGACGTGCCGGCAAGGAATCCCGAAACGAAGTGTCGGAAGCAGGCCGCAGGAGAGACGGAGCATCGGGCCGGAAGATTCCATTGGGGGAGGACCGGCCCATACGCGAAGGAGCACAAACGATCGCCGCGGCGCGACTGCCGCAGGTTGAGTCTTACATCAGGTGCTGCAATGCATCCCACACGTACACACCGAGGATGCCCGCAGTCAGGACGCAGGTGACTCCGGTGACCACGTGGATGAAAGGCTGCACTTTGTTCACGCGGACCAGCAGGTCTTCCTGCTCTTTCTTTTGGTGACTGGCGCAATCGTCGAGGAAGATCTGGTCCTCTTCATAGCGGGTGAGGTTCGAACGGTAAACAAGCAGGATGAGCAGTACGGTGATGACACCGGCCCACACGATCCAGACAACCGGCATAAAGCCCATGATTGAAGTCATAAGGCGCCTCGGGTTACGGATTCCGCGTCGAGGCAGGGGGCACCGGCAGCCGTTGCAGGGCCGATCGTCGCGCTGACCGGCTGCAACCTGAGGCAGGCCGGTGTGGCCGATACCTCCAGCGGTTGAGCCGACTCCTGGTGCCGGGCGGGTCCGGTGAGCCAAACCCTGAAAATCCGGGCTCGGAGGGCAGGAGGGGCCGTTCGGACTTGCATATTAGCTCTCTCGCTGCACGCTTGAACAGCGCAATTTTTCGCCTTTCCGTTACTCTCTGGCAACTCGCCGGGATTCAAAGCCTTCCATGCAGAAGCCGGGAGGGGAACGACAATGAGGGGACGAGTCCGGGAGGAATGGGTGCTTCGGGTGATGGCGACGCTGGGATTGTGCGCGGCCCTGTTGTGGGTGGCCTCGTGTAACGCGAACGGGCGCGAATCGGACCAGCAGATTCAGCACCAGGCGCAGCAGGCGACCGAACAGGCAAAGGTGGCGGCCCGGAAAGCGGCGGCGGACGCGCGGGTGGCTGCGGCCAATGCGGAACGCGAGGCGCACGATGTGGCGAAAGGCGTGCGCGCCGGCCTGCACAACGGAAAGAACGGCAGCGACCTGGTGAATCTGAACACGGCGTCACGCGCCGACCTGGAGAGTCTTCCTGGGGTAACGCCCACCACGGCGCGGCGGATCGCGGAAAACCGGCCCTATGGCACGACGCATGATTTGGTGCGAAAGGGCGTGGTGTCGCAGTCGGAGTACGACCGGATGGCGGACCAGGTTGCGACTCAATGAATCTTTGACGACGAGCCGCCGGCGAGTATGCGGTCGTTTTGCCTCCGGTAGACTCGGCTCATGGGATCCTGGCATTCGTCCGAGAAGAAGTGGATCTGCGTTTTTTGCGCCTCAGCGGCAGGCGCCTCTCCTGAATATCTGCGGGCTGCGACGGAGTTGGGCCGGCGCATCGCCGAGCAGGGCTATGGACTGGTTTACGGCGGCGCGACCGTGGGTGCGATGGGCGCTGTGGCCGATGGCGCTCTGGCTG
The DNA here is from genome assembly GCA_049585375.1 of Acidobacteriaceae bacterium. Classification (GTDB taxonomy): domain Bacteria; phylum Acidobacteriota; class Terriglobia; order Terriglobales; family Acidobacteriaceae; genus Palsa-343. The sequence goes on along the minus strand of JBAUZR010000385.1, from coordinate 609 downwards.
CAGGCGGCGCGGTCGTCGGCGTGATCCCGGACATTATTAAGGAACGCGAGATTGAGCATCGCGGGCTGACGGAGCTGCATGTCGTCCGCACCATGCATGAGCGGAAGGCGATGTTGGCGGAGCGGGCCGACGCTTTTGTCGCGCTGCCCGGCGGATACGGGACGCTGGACGAGTTCATCGAGATCGTGACCTGGGCGCAGTTGCGGATTCACGCAAAGCCGTGTGTGCTGGTGAATATTTCCGGCTTCTTCGACGGATTCCTTTCGTTTCTGGACCACACAGTGCGGGAAGGTTTTATCCAGCCGGAGAATCGCGGGCTGGTGCAGGTGGCGCGCGATCCGGAAGAGGCACTGGCGATCGTGGAGCGGACGTGGGCGGAACGCGCCGAGGTTCCGGCGCATGACAAGCGGCTGGATGCTGTGGTGCGGTGAGGAGAGGTTTCAGGTTACAGGTTGAGGAACCTCAGCTACCCTTTCGTCGACTCTCGGACTGCCTCAGCGTCTGCCAGGTCCTGTAGGCGGCCAGAAGCCAGTTTGTTGCGAATCAGGTGTTCAGCGGAGATCACATGAACCGGAACCCCGTCGAGGAACGCCTCGGTCCTCTTCAACC
>JBAUZR010000384.1:0-2416 GCA_049585375.1 Acidobacteriaceae bacterium | reverse complement strand
GTCCATGCCAGGCATCATCACGTCGAGCAGGATGGCGTCAGGACGATTCTCGCGCGCCTTGGCGATGCCGGCGGCTCCGGAACCGGCGACGAGCACATCCCAGCCGGCGACGGTCTCCAGGCTGAGCGCGGCCACTTCGCGGATGTCTTCCTCGTCGTCGATGATCAGAATTTTTCGTGCCATGCTGTTCCCCAAATCTCATTCATGAATAGCTGTGAGCGGCTTCCTCTCCGCTGTGGGTGATCGAGGCGCGATCGGGCAGGAAGAAGCGGAAGATGGTGCCCCGGGATCCATTCTGCTCGGCCCAGATGCGGCCGCCGTGCTGGTGCATGATGGTGCGGCAGATGGCCAGTCCGAGGCCGGTGCCGCCCTTCTGGCGCGAATCGGAAGCGTCGACCTGCTGGAAGCGGTCGAAGATGCTCTCCAGTTTGTCAGCTGGAACGCCGCGGCCCTGATCGATCACGCTGACGGTGGCTCCGTCAGGGCTGTTCTTTACAACCACCCGCACGATCGATTTGGCGGGCGAGAACTTGATCGCATTGCTGAGCAGGTTGGTCATCACCTGCAGCATGCGATCGGGATCGGCCTCAATGGAAACGGGAACCGGTTCGAAGGCCAGATGCACGTCTTCGGCTTCTCCCATGGGCTGCATGTTTTCGATGGCCTGCCGGAGCAGCTCTTCCAGCGCGATGCGGCGGAAGGTGAGGGGCGCGCGACCGGACTGCATGCGCTCGAGGTCGAGAATGTCGTTAATGAGGCGGACGAGACGGTCGGAGTTGGCGACCGCGATCCGAAGCAGACTGGTGGCCTTCTCGCTGACCTCGCCCAGCAATCCGGCGGAAAGCAGACCAAGCGCGCCGCGTATTGAGGTAAGCGGCGTACGCAGCTCATGGCTTACCGTCGAAATAAACTCATCTTTCATGTGGTCGAGGGCATAGCGCTGGCTGATATCGCGGAAGCTGAGAACGCTCCCGACGGATTCGCTCTCTTCGACCATGGGCATGAGCGAGAACTCGACGGGGAAGCTTCTGGCCGGCCCCCGGAAGTAGACATCCTGGCCGGAGGCGCTTTCGCCTGCCTCGAAGGCTCTTCGCATGGCGCAGGTGGCATCGCAGCCGGCCGTAGCGTGCAGGACCTCGTGAATTTCCCGGCCAGTCAATTCGGATTCGGCACGCTCCAGCATGCGGGCGGCTGCGGGATTGACGAAGGCGATTCGATTCCCTGAATCAACACCGATGATGCCGTCGGCCACCGAGTCGAGGATGAAGGTTCGCTGGCGGTCGAGCTGGCGGACGCGAGCCTCCTGACCGGCGCGGGCCATGAACTGGCCAATCGAGCCGCACACGGTTTCGACTGTGGCCATGAGGTCGGGATCTTCGCGCATGAACTGGCGGGAGAAGCACTCGACCACAGCGATGACCTGGTTGCCGACGCGGACGGGGACAGCCCAGCCGGACACATAGCCGTTGAGACGCGCCACGGTGCGCCGAATCATGCTGGTGTTCTGGCGGATGTCTGCGACCCAGACCGGTTTGCCGAAAGACCAGACCATTCCCGGGAGCCCTTCGCCGCGGGCGAGCAGTAAAGCCTGGGTATCGCGCAGGAAATCTTCGCTGGAGCGGCCCTTTGCGCACCACGCAATCCGCGGGCGCATGACGTGCTGTGCCTCGTCAACCGACCAGAGGACGGCGAATTCGCAGGAGAAAGTTCCGCAAAGGGCTTCCAGCACATGGGTCAGACCCTCGTCGAGCGAGGTGCTTTCGGCGATGATCTGGCTGACAATGAGCTGGATGCGCAGGCGGCGCTCGCGACGATTTTGCTGGGTCACATCGCGGAAGATGCAGCGGACGGAGACGGGTCCGGACTCCTCACGCCGGCAGCTCAGGCTCGCTTCGACATCGACATTCTCGCCGGCGGAATTCTGGAGGCGAAGGGGATGGTGTTCCACCCGGACGCCGTGGAGAGCTTTGTGAAAGAGAGCGGCGGTTTCGGCCTGAACCTCCGGCGGAAATGCGGACTCAAACCCGATCAGGGCTTCAAACTGCGCGGAATCCATGCCAAATAGCGCTTGCCAGGCCGGATTCACGTAGAGATAGCGGCCGCGCGGACTGAGGGTCGCGATCATCTCCGTGGAGTTGTCGAAGAGGTCGCGGTAGCGCTCCTCGCTTTCACGCAGAGCGTGCTCGGCGCGCCGGGTGGCGCTCAGGTCGACGGCGATGGTAACCAGACCTTCAATGGTTCCGGCCGAAGAACGGACGGCCGAGAGGTAAACCATTGCCGGGAAGGTGGTTCCGTCCTTGCGGCGGTAGCGCATTTCAAAGCCGCGGACGCGGCTGGCGGGAAAACTGGCTACGTAGCGGACATAGGGCAGGAGCGTCGCGGCGGTCTCAGGCGGCATATCCGGCTGGGTGCGGGT
>JBAUZR010000383.1:0-3655 GCA_049585375.1 Acidobacteriaceae bacterium | reverse complement strand
GGCGCCCAGTTCCAGCCCGAGAACCCGGTCGTTTTCTCCGGCACGGGCCGTGACGATGATGATGGGCACGGCACTCAGCGCGGGATGATTGCGCAGCCGGCGGCACACGTCGAGACCATCGCCCCCGGGAACCATAATGTCGAGCAAAAAGAGGGCCGGGGCCTGGCGCTCCGCATCGGGAACCAGGCTGGCGGGGCTGGCATAGGTCCGGGCGGCAAAGCCGGCGGCCTCCAGGTGATGCTGAATCAGCCGGGCAATATCCGCGTCATCTTCCAGAACAAAGACGGTCTGGCTCACAGGGCGAGAATTCCTTTCGGGTCTGTCGTGCTCAGGCTATCGCACGCGGGCAAAGAGAATGCAAAACTTCTGTTAATTTCGCCCCGCGCCAGCTGGCGGTGGAGTTCCATCTTCGAAGCCCCTTTTCGACCTTCAAGGTCTGTGGTTTGGAGTCATTCCCGGGTGCTATACTCCCGCCATTGATGTTCCAGTAAATACCAGCGGCCCCGCCCAAATTTCGATGCCAATTTGTGCCCGGGGCCCGGCAGGTGATCAGGATTCTTCCCGGTGCCGACCATCCTCTGTATAGATGACGAAGCGCTCGGATTGCAGATCCGAAAGGCCGTGCTGGAGCGCGCGGGCTATCACGTCCTCACGGCCATCGACGGGGCAGCCGGTCTGGCCCTTTTTCGCAAAGAGTCCGTCGACGGCGTGGTGCTCGACTATTACATGCCGGAGATGGACGGCGGTACAGTCGCGGAAACCATGCGCCGGGAGCGCCCCGGCATTCCCATTATGCTGCTCTCCGCTTATATCAACCTGCCGACTGAGGTAGTGCGCCTGGCCGACATAACGCTGCTGTAAGGCGAGGGTCCGCTTGATCTTCTGGAAAAACTGCTGCTGATGCTGCGGTCCGCCGGTTACTCTGCGGCGGGGCGAATCTCATGAAACCGTTGACCTTCAATCGCACGCTGCGGCAACTGGTGGCGCTTCCGATTCTGCTGCTTCTTATCCTGGGAGGCTTTCTTCTCTGGCAGATTCAGGCCACCGCGGGCGCCCAGCGCGAACTGGACCACAGCGATCAGGTGAGTGCTCGGCTGCAGGAACTGCAAAACCTCTTCATTGATCAGGAAACGGGGCTCCGCGGATTCCAGTTGACCGGCGACCCCATCATGCTGGCGCCCTGGAAAGCGGCGGCAGGCCCCGTCCAGAGCCAGTTTGGCGGTTTGCAGCAGATGCTCACAGGTGATCCCGCGCAGACGGCGCGATTAAATGAGCTGCGCAACCAGTACAGCCAGTGGCTGGGTTTTGCCGATGCCGTTCTGCACCAGAATGCAGCTGCGCTCAATGCCGCGGGTATGAACCAGCGCGGCAAATCCATGATGGATGCGATCCGCGCAACCGTGAAAACGATGCAGCTGCAGGAATCGAACCTGCGCGAAGAACGTTACCGTCGGGCACGCTGGCTGGAACGCCGCGAGCTGTTTTCGCTTCTTTTGTCTTTTCTCCTCGTCGGTGTCACTCTGGCTCTCTTTACCCGCCATCATGTCCATGCCGTGTCGGCGAGCTACCTGCGGCAGATCGCGGAGATTACCCAGCGTTCGGAGGAACTCTACGACAGCCAGCAGTGGTTCCAGACGACTTTGGAGTCCATCGGTGACGCTGTCATCGCATGCGATATGGACGGCCAGGTGAGCTTTATGAATGCGGTTGCCGAGAAGCTGACCGGCTGGAGCCTGACGGAAGCCCGGGGCAAACCGCTGGAGGCCGTTTTCCGGATCATCCACGAAGAGACCCGCCAGGCTGCCGAAAATCCGGTAGCCAAGGTGCGCCGCCTGCGCAAAGTAATCGGCCTGGCCAATCACACGGTCCTGATTGCCCGGGACGGCCGCGAATCGGTGATCGATGACAGTGCGGCGCCCATCATGAGCGGTGTGGGAAGAATGATCGGCGTGGTGCTGGTCTTCCGAGACGTGACGGAAGAGCGGCAAATGCAGTCGGCTCTGGTGGCTTCAGAAAAGCTCGCGGTCGCCGGACGGCTCGCGGCGAGCATCGCCCACGAGATTCACAATCCGCTGGACTCGGTCGCCAATTTGCACTATCTGCTCGATTCGGAAACGGATCCCGGACAGCGAGCGGAGTACCTGCGCCTCGCCCAGCAGGAACTAGGGCGCACCATGCAGATCAGCCGCACCATGCTCAGCCTTTACCGCGAGCCCAAGGCTCCCGTCGAGATTCGGTTGCGCGAGTTGATCGACGGAGTGCTGCTGTTGCTCGACCGGCGTCTGCAGCATCAGGGAGTCCGCGTCGAAACCGAGATTGCGGACTCTCTCACGGTTGAAGGATTTCCCGCCGAACTGCGCCAGGTCCTGACGAACCTGATCGTGAATGCCATGGACGCCTCAGGGCCGAAGGGGCGAATTCGCATTCGTGTCCAGCGAGCGGAGGCTGGAGAGCTCAGAGGAGTCGGCGCCCTCATTGAGATTGCCGACAGCGGGCCGGGCATTCCGACGGACACCGTGTCCCGGCTTTTTCAGCCATTCGTTACCACCAAGGGCGCGAACGGCACCGGCCTCGGACTCTGGGTGAGCATGGGCATCGTGCAGAAGCACGGAGGCTCGATTCATATCGGGCAGAGCGACGATATCGACCTTTCCGGCGCCTGCATCCGGGTTTTCCTGCCAGCACGCACCTTCGCCGGCGAAGCGGCCTTGTCTTCCTGAGCGCTTTCGCTAACCGTAGAAATTCTGGAAAAGGCTGCGCACCGTGCCATAGCACTCGCAGGCGGCGGCCTTCAGCCTTCCGTAATCGAGAATCTGAATCTGACCGCGGCGGTAGGAAATCAGCCTCCGTCGCCGCAGAGCCCCAGCCGCCAGAGTGACCGTCGTGCGCCGTGCCCCCAGAATATCCGCCAGAAAGCCCTGGCTGAGAGAAACCTGATTCGTGCCGGTCAAATCGTGCGCGGTCAGCAGCCAGCGGGCGAGCCGCTGTTCGGCATCGTGCAGGCGGTTGCAGGCGGCTATCTGAGAAAGGATCAGGCTGCGGCGATGCGCGCAGCGCAGCACGAGATCGCGAAGAGGCTCCGAGCGCTGCATTTCCCGCTGCAGTTCAGGAAAGGGAATGCGCCAGGCTTTGATCTCCATTTGGGCCACACAGCGCACGGGGCCCCGGACCATGCCGCCCAGCAGGTGATAGCAAGGCACGACGCCTTCGCTGCCCAACAGTCCAATTTCAGCGCTGCGGCCATCGGCCATCGAAACCATCTTTGATGCGATGCCGGACGTAATGAACCATGCATAGCGTGGAACCTGTTCTGCCTCGTAGAGAACAGTGCCGGGTGGGACAACGACTTCCTCCAGGCGGGAGCAGATCGAGGACCGGTACGGCTGGGGTAACGCTTCCAGAAGAAGATTGTCGAATTGTAGTTGGCCCATTGATTCTTCCTGCCCTTCCGAGCGCGAGAACAAAACTGACTGCCGTCACGGAGTCTCAGTCGCCGAAAGTAAAGCGTGGGGACTAATCTGCGGATTATATGAAGTTAAGCCGAATTTTTATGTTCGCTATCAGACACATAAACTCGACCTTAGACCGAGAATGAGTCTCTTCATCTGGCTGGCGCACCGCAGATTCTCCTGCCATTCACTTGGGGCATGCGAAT
>JBAUZR010000382.1:0-4007 GCA_049585375.1 Acidobacteriaceae bacterium | reverse complement strand
GCGCACGCAGGCGTCGCAATGCATATTCTCGATCCGCAGTCTGGTTTCCCGCATAAACCCTCGTATCTCCATGATGCGCCAACCAGCTTCGGCGACTCACGGCCCGGTAACCAACAGATAGAAAGTAAAACCCACTCGATCAGGGATTGGGGATGAACCGGTATCCCACCCCGCGCACGGTTTGCAAATGCCGGGGCGCTGCCGGATCGTCCTCGATATACCGCCGCAGCCGGACGACGAAGTTGTCGATGGCGCGCGTGTCAGTGTCTTCGCGAACGTGCCAGACCTGCTCCAGCAGCTCTTTGCGGGATACGATCTTCTCGCGGTTGCGCACCAGATAGCGCAGCAGGTCCGCTTCCATTAGCGTCAGGCGGACGAGACCTCCCGGACTATGCAGTTCCAGGGCTTCGAAGTCAATGCGCTTGCCGGCAAAGGCAAACTCGGTGGTCCCGTCGTCATCGATGCGGCTCTTTGCGTTGGCTCCATGGGGCCAGCTCATGCGCCGCAGCAATGCGCTCAGGCGCGCCAGAAGCACATTCAGATCGAAAGGTTTAGGAAGGTAATCATCTGCGCCGGCGGCAAAACCCTGCACAATGTCTTCCGGACGCCCTCTCGCCGTCAGCATCAGGATGGGGACATAGTTATCCTGTGCCCGAAGAGTGGAGGCGATTTCAAATCCGTTTCGCCCGGGAAGCATCACGTCCAGAAGCACGGCGTCAAAGCCGTCGCGCTGCAAAAGTTCCAGAGCCATTTCTCCGTCCGGGGCCACACTGACTGTGTGACCTTCGGCCTGCAGATTAAACAGCAGCCCCTGAGCGAGATTGCTTTCGTCCTCGACAACCAGGATCCGCGCCATGCCTTAGTCGTGCTCCAGCACTGGGCTCAGAATGCGGGGAAGCTGCAGGGTGACCGTCGCGCCCCGGCCTTCTCCGGCGCTCTCGGCGGTTGCATCGCCGCCGTGTTGCCGGGCAATGGTCCGCACGAGGTACAAGCCCAGCCCGGTTCCCTTGGTACGGAGCACATTACGGCTGGGTACCCGGTAGAAGCGGCGAAAAATGCGCTTGAGATGAGCAGTTGGAATCCCGATGCCCCGATCAGTGATGCTCACGCGCACCCAGGCATCCTGCTCGACGCTCAGCGCCACCCGTACATCGGCGCCGTTCGGCGAGTACTTGACCGCATTGCCCAGCACATTCAGCACTGCGGTCTGCAGTTCGTCCGGATCGCCGCGCACGGTCATGGCCAGCGGATTCTCGATGCTGAGGGTGATCGCTCGCTCCTCGAGATGGTGCCGCGCCAGGGTTGTGTGAATGCATTCCTCGACGAGAGCACGCATGTCCACCGCCACGCGCACATGGGAACGGGCCCGCTGACCCACTTCGCCGGCTTTGAGCACCTGCTCGATCGTTGCCAGCAGACGATCGCTGTCCGCCAGCATCCGCGTATAGAACTCGCTGCGCTGGCTGTCACTCAGGTGACGGCGCTGCAGCGTCTCCAGATAAAGGTGGATCGACGCTACCGGCGTCTTCAGCTCATGGGTCACAGCGCTCAGGAAGGCATCGTGGCGCTCGTTGCGCCGCACTTCACGAACCAGGAAGATCGTGTTCAACGCCATACCGGCAATCAGCAGCGCGAAGAACGGGATGCCGAGCGCCATGGGCAGCACCCGCCGCCAGTTCAGCACGATCCATCCCACGTTCAGAACAACGGCGACCCCGATCAGGCATACGCCGAGCAGGGTGAAGAGCACCATGTTCCGTCTTCGTCCGCTCAGACGCATAAGAAAGCGCCCGGCACGGAAAGTCTGTGCGGGCGCTTCTATTGTCGCAATTTCGGGCAAGGCGTGTTAAGGCGGATCAGGCTACGCCGGCAGGGCGAGGATCGTGGGGGTCATACTGCGCGATTTTGACCTCGCGCGCCAGACCCAGCTTCTTCATCACCCAGATGCCGTAGTAGTTCACGTCCATCTCGTACCACTTGAGGCCGTGGCGGGCGGAGACGGGGTGCGCATGGTGATTGTTGTGCCAGCCCTCGCCGCCGGTCAGCACTGCTACCCACCAGCTGTTGCGCGACTCGTCGCGGGTCTCGAACCGCCGCGAGCCCCACATGTGGGTTGCGGAGTTGACCAGCCAGGTAGAGTGCAGTCCCAGGGTGGTGCGCAGAAAGATGCCCCACAACAGCCCGGGTAAACCGGCCACCGCCAGACAGATCAAACCGGCGACCACCATCGGAACCCAGTGATACTTGCTGAGCCACCGATAGAACCGGTCGCGCCGCAGGTCCGGTACATAACGAGCCAGGGCATCGGTTTCAGCATGCAGCGAGTCGCCGCTGATGATCCAGCCCACATGAGCCCACCAGCCGCCGTCGTTCGGGGTGTGCGGATCGCCGTCCTGATCGGAGAGCTGATGATGAACCCGATGCAGGGAGACCCAGAAGATCGGCCCACCCTCCAGCGCCAGCGTCGCGCAAACGGCCATGCAATATTCCAGCCACTTCGGAACCCGATAACCCCGATGGGTCAGGAGCCTGTGGTAACACATCCCGATGCCGACGTTGTAGGCCAGGAACCACAGGACCACGAAACAGGCCAGCGCCTTCCAGGAGAAGAAGAACAGAGCAGCGACCGCTCCGATATGAAACAGGATCATGAACGTCATCGTGATCCGGCTCAGCTTGCCGCCCTGGGCTTGGCGGCCCAGCTTCGGCATCACCGGATGATGAGGAGCCTCAGCCGGCGATACGACGGCCGTTGCGGCAGGGTTGGCGGAACCAGCGGCGGGCTTCTCGGCGACTTCGACCAGCATCTCGAGGGACATGGAAATTCAGCTTCCGGGGTACATTGGATTGCGGAAAAAGCGCCGCTGTTTCTTACCGTAGCAGCCGCAAAGTGGGGATGGTGTAACACTTTTGTAAGCCGGCCTTGCTGAAGCAGGGCGGAGTGACTCCCGCGCGATGTCCGGAACGCGGAGCGTTTACGCTTGTTTAACCCTCTCCGGAGACGATACTGTCGCGATGAAATCGATTACCCTGCCCCTCTCCTGCGCCGCGCTCGCCTGCTGGACGGCGATGCTTTGCTCCGCTCAGACCATTCATCTGCCGACCAGTAAGGAGATTCTGGGCTCGGTACCGGGGAATCCGCAGCGGCTGAACAGCCTTCCGTTGTCGGCAGCGTGGTCGCCGGACCATCGCTACCTGGCTTTGGTCAACGCGGGCTTCGGCACGGTCGAATCCAATTATGAGCAGTCCATCGCCATCCTGGACACCAGCACCGGCAAGCTCACCGACTTCCCAGACGAGCGGACGGGGATCATTTCCCATCAGACTCTCTACTCCGGCATTGCGTTCTCGGCCGATGGCTCGGAACTCTACGCGAGCCTCGATTCCATTTCGGCGCCAGAGGGTGGCAAGCCCGGTGAGACGGGGAACGCGATTGCCGTTTACCGGTTCACGGGCGACAACCTGACGCCGGTGCGGCTGATTCCCGTGCCGCTCCGGGAGCTTTCAGGGGAGCAGAAGCAGCAGCACGGGGAAATGGACCTGCCTCAGGACAAGGCAATTCCCGCGCCGACCGGGCTGGCGGTTGTGAAGGGCGCCGACGGCACAGAAAAGCTGCTGGTCGCGGATGAATTTTCCGACGACGTGCTGCTGCTGGATGCGGCCAGCGGCAGGCTCGAGACGCGCTTCGATTTGTCCGACGGGCCGACGATCCCGTCAACGTATCCGATCGCCGTGTTGGCCAGCCCGGATGGGCAGCGGGCCTGGGTTTCCCTGTGGAACGGATCGGCGGTGGCGGAGCTCGACCTGCGCAGCGGAAAGGTGAAACAGCGGCTGCCGCTGCTGCCGCCCATCCGGCCGACGGATCCCAGCTCGCACCCGATTGCCATGACGCTGAGCGCCGACGGAACGACGCTGTATGTGGCCCTGGCCAACCGCGACGCAGTGGCTGTGGTTCCGGTGACCGGCGGCAAAATGCGGCTCGCCGACGTTCTCGACGCGCGTCTGCC
>JBAUZR010000381.1:0-4313 GCA_049585375.1 Acidobacteriaceae bacterium | reverse complement strand
GCGCAGGGCCCACTCCACATACTCGATGCCGTCGTAAAGCGTAAAGGCGAGTTCCTGCAGAGCGGTAGAGCCGGCTTCCCGAATGTGGTAGCCGGAGATGGAGATGGGGTTAAATTTCGGCGTCTGCCGGGCTCCAAACTCGAGGGTGTCGATGACGAGGCGCATCGACGGTTCAGGGGGATAGAGGTATTCCTTCTGGGCGATGTACTCCTTGAGGATGTCGTTCTGCAGGGTACCGGAGACATTTTTCCAGTCGGCGCCCTGTTTCTCCGCGACCACCAGGTACATGGCCCAGAGGACGCTCGCAGGGGAATTGATGGTCATGGAGACGGTCGTGCTGTCGAGGCGAATGCCGGAGAACAGCGTCTCCATGTCTTCGAGGGAGTCGATGGCGACGCCGCACTTGCCCACCTCGCCTTCGCTGCGGGGATCGTCGGAGTCACACCCCATGAGGGTGGGCAGGTCGAAGGCGACAGAGAGGCCGTTGGCGCCGCCTTCGAGAAGATATTTGTAACGGAGATTGGTCTCTTCCGGGGAGGCAAAGCCGGAGAACTGGCGCATGGTCCAGAGACGTCCGCGATAGCCGGTGGGGTGGATGCCTCGGGTATAGGGTGGCTGGCCTGGCTGGCCGAGATACGCCTGCTGGTTCGGGATCCAGTCCTCGGGCAGGTCGGCTTCCGTGTAAAGTCGCCGCACAGGCGCCCCGGAGACGGTGGTGAAGCGAGCGTTGCCGGCTTCATCGCGATTGATGCCGGTGGGCGCGCCGATGGGGCGTTCGGGATTCTTCGCAAGGGCCGGCGCGAGGGTCTGCTCTGCCCAGCTCAGCTCGGCCGCGGAGGGATGTCGGTCTTCGGTCAAATCCGCGTGCAGGGCATCCCGAAGATCGGACGGCTTCTCAGGCATGATGAACCGCGCTCCTGAAACGCCTCAGGATAGGCGACGGAGCAGACAGGACGCAAACCGGTCTCACAGCCTAGGACCTGCGCGCCATTTCCCAGGCCTTGGAATATTTCCAGCTCACGTAGGCCGAGTGGTAGAGGTGAAGAAGCAGGCCTTCGCGACCGTCGAGGAAGCCCAGGCGGAAGATGTAGTTGTATTTGAACGTCGCGATCGGGACGATGAAGACATTCCACCAAAACGACAGGACGCTTCGGCTGGTTTTGCCGCGCGCGACGGCCTGGCGGGCGCCGAGAGAGCTGTAGCGGTTCATGTGCTCGATATAGGAGTCGAGGGTGGGATAGGCATGGTGGAGCAGGTCGCCACGGAGCTGGCCGGATGGACCGGTGGAGCGCATGGTTTCATGAATGGCACTCTCTTCAAATCGCGCGGTTCCGCTGCGAAAGAGACGCAATTTCGGATCGGGATAATAGCCGCCGTGGCGGATCCAGCGCCCGAGGAAAAAATTTCTGCGCGGCAGAAAATACGCGTCCGGCGCTGATGAGCCGTTCAGCAGGCTTCGTATTTCGTCGGCGAGTCCAGCGCTGACTTCCTCGTCGGCGTCCAAAGCCAACACCCAGTCGCCCGAACATTTGGCTATGACGGAGTTCTTCTGCGCGCCGAAGCCCTTCCATTCCTCGACAAAGAATTTTGCGCCGAAGGCTCGGGCGATCTCCGGGGTTCGGTCTGTCGACCCGCAGTCGACGATCACGGTCTCGTTGGCCCACCGGACGCTCTCCAGAGTGCGGGCGAGGTTGGCTTCTTCGTTCCTGGTGATGATCGCGACGGAAAGGGTAAGCGGCATGCGTGGCAGACGGCGAGGCCGGAGTCTCGGCCGTTCTGCCGGAAGTGTAACAAGCCGCTTGCTATACCTTCGGAATTCCAGGAGTCCGGAGGGCGTTTGGGTGAGAGCCCTCCAGGTTGCGTCAGTTCAAACCTGTGGCGCGCGGCCCTCCAGGGTGCGCTCCGCCGTTCGAATGCCGCATCCGCTCACGGGCCCGCGGTTTTTGCCCCATGGACCCCATGGCCCGAAAAAGGAAGAACAGGCCAATTAACAACAACAAGATGGCAATTCCAGCAATCGCAACCATAGGAATTCTCCTACCCGTTGGAGGGGGCTCAAGCGGCTGGGGGTTTGCTGGTTTCGATAAATTCCCCCAGCGGACAGGCCGGCCCTACGTGAGACCTGCTTCGTTCGGCACGCCGCCCGGCGGTTCGTCGGTGACGGGAACAACATAGCGGGCGAGCCGTTCGCGAGACTGGAGCGAGGTGATCATTACCAGCCGATCTCCCGGTTCGATCAAGGTATCCCCATGGGGGAGCAACAAGTGCTCGCGGCGCCGGATCGTGACAATTTCGAAATCGAACTGCGCCAGTTCGCGATAAAGCTCGGCTAGTCTGCGGTGGGCGACTGGACTGTTCTCGGGAATCACGCCCATAGTCAATTCCCGGCCGCCTGGCAGGTCGAAACGGACATGGGAACGGAGGAGCCGGAGGAGATCGAGATGCCCGACCTCGTCGGTGAGCGAAAGATTTCTCCGCCCCAGCAGATTGAGAGCAATTTGAATGAGCTCGAGATAGTGGGCCGGGGAATCCTGTCGCGTGGGCACCTGCCCCTCGTAGAGACTGCGATAGCGAAGGAACGAGGAGAGCTGGACCTGCAGAAGATAGGCGATCATGACGGCCAGACCGGCGGGGACCAGCAGGTGGTAGCCACCCGCCATCTCAGTGACCATCAGCATGGTGGCAATCGGAACCCGGGCGGCCGCTCCAAAGACCGCGGCCATGCCCACGACGACGAAGATGGCGGGCGCCTGGTGGAAGAAGAGGGAAAACGCGCCTCCAAGCATGGCGCCGACAAACAGGGAAGGCGCAAAGACACCACCCGATCCGCCTGCACTGACGGTGAGAGCGAAAGCAGCCATCTTGGCGAAGAGGAGCAGGATGAGGAGATGCAGGGCCAGTTTGCCGTCGATGGCGAGCTGGATCCAGCCGTAGCCTCCGCCTAAAACCTGGGGCAGCGCGAGAGCGAGCAGGCCGAGGAGAAGACCACCGATGGCGGGTTTCGTCCAGCGCGGAACCGGCAGGAGGTGGAAGGCATCGCGGACGCGGTAAAACACCTCGGGAAGGGCCGTCCCCACGAGTCCCGCAGCTACACCAAGCGCCGCATAGAGGGCGTAGCTTGAAAACCCGGGTGTTGGGATGGCAGGCAACTGGAACAGAGGCCGGAATCCGACAAAGAGGCCGTTGACGGTATAGGCCACCGCCGAGGAAATCATGGTGTAGAGCAGCGCGCCGACCTCGAACTCCATGTTCCCGTAGAGCACCTCGATGGCGAAGACGCCGGTGCCCATGGGTGTGCGGAAGATCGCGGAAAGGCCGGCGGCCATGCCGGCCAGCAGCAGGAGCCGGCGATCTTCTTCGGAGCGGTGCGCGAACTTCGCATAGGCCGAGGCAACACCCGCGGTAATGAGCGCTATGGGACCTTCGCGACCGGCCGAGCCACCGGACCCGATGGTGATGGCGGAGGCCACCATCTTGATGGGCGGCACGCGAGGCCGAATGAGGCCTTCGCGACGGTGGAATGCGTCCACAACGGTGTCGGTGCCGTGGCCCTCCGCTTCCGGCGCAAAGCGGTAGACGAGGAATCCGGAGAGCAGGCCCCCCAGGGTTGTAACGAGGGGAATGAGCCAGAGTCCGTGTGGGCCGATGATCTGATGATCCGGCCCAAACTCAGCGCCGGGAGGCTGATAGCCGGCAATGCCGGTGAGGAGCAGGCGGCTGCAGCCGTGCAGCGTCCACATAAACGCCTGGGCACTCAGCGCGCCGGCGATACCCAGCAGCGCCGATTCCAGCATGAGCCGCGGCTCGCGGTCGCGCAGGATCGAGCGGTTGTGTCTTTCCGCCTGCATCAGATGGTCTGCCGTCCCTCCGGCGCCGACCGCAGGCGCGAAGCAGGACGATAGCTTAGATGAGCATCCGGGCGTCCGGAGGTGAGGAGAGCCGCAGTTTGTCCATTTCGGTCGGGCGCTGGTGGCCCTGGTCTAAAGCGGGTAGAGAAGGCAAGGCTATTCCGCCCGGATTACGGGGAGATGGCCTCGTCAGAACGGAATGTCGTCGTCGGTGATCTCGGTTGACTGGACCAGATCGTCGGCGCTCGCGGGCGGGCGCTGATCGTACTGGTTGGAGCGGGAGGAGCCGCCGGAATCGCCCTCACCCCGTCCGGAAAGCAGCACCAGGTCGTTCACGATGATCTCGGTCCGGTATTTCTTCTGGCCGTCTTTGTCATCCCAGGAGCGAGTCTGAATGCGTCCTTCGACGTAGAGTTTGGAGCCCTTCTTCACGTAGTCCCGGATGATTTCGGCGGTGCGCTGAAA
>JBAUZR010000380.1:0-2093 GCA_049585375.1 Acidobacteriaceae bacterium | reverse complement strand
ATAGTTGCGCGCCAGGGTGTCGATGCGCGAGGGATCGGCCAACTGCGCGGCGGTCAGGCGCAGCTCGCGGTTCTGCTCTTCCAGCGTCTGCATCTGCTGCTTCTCCGACTGCAGGCGATAGCCGCATTCGATGGCGCTGAAGTGCTGCCATCCATACATAAGGACCAGCGAGAGCAGGAAGACCATGGCGAAGGCAAAGGTGCGCATCTCGCGCTCGCGTGCGGGATCGTTGGCCTTCACGAGGCGCGAGTTGTCGATGCGCTTGGTGAAGAGCGCTTCCGGGGTGGGTCCGCGCCGGCCGCCGCGCTGGGCTGCCAGTAAACGCGCGTTGTGTAGCGCGATCCATTCGGTGTCGCGACTGCTGCCGCCTGCCAGCATCGGTGCCGCCATTGCCTGTGTCGCCATCGTCCGTCTCCCTCAGCGCCCCGCTCTTAACAATGTATTTCCTGTTTCCGTGTTTTACCGAGTTTTTTCGGCATTCCCTGGTTTTTTTCTGCCTCCTCGCCAACGACCGGGCCAGGGCCGCTGCTTACAGGAAGGAGGGTGTTGCGTGGAGGTCGTCCGAGTTACTTTCGCCTTTGGTACGGTGGGACGGCCCCGGGCCCGATGTTGTAGTGCACGATTTAGAGTTTAGGGATTAGGGATTAGTGAACCAGTTTCAACCGCGCTCGGTAATCCCTATTCCTCATTCCCTAATTCCTGCTTTCCTTTCCGCTGCCCGCAGTTTCGCGCTGCGAGCCCGCGGGTTGCGATCCGTTTCTTCTGCTTCGGCCGTTGCCGGCTTCCGCGTCAGCACTTCCCAAACTCCCTGCCGCGCGCCTTCGCGCAGCGAATCTTTTACGCGCCGGTCTTCCAGCGAGTGGAAGCTGATCACCACCAGCCGGCCTCCGGGCATCACCACCTCCGGAGCGGCCGCGAGCAGCGCTTCAATCTCGCCCAGCTCGGCGTTCACATGAATTCGAAGAGCCTGAAAGGTTCGAGTCGCCGGATGAATCCGCTCGGATTTCATTGCCGGGGCCGCGGCCGCAACGATACGGGCTAACTGCCCCGTCGTCGTTACCGGCCGCGCCCGGACAATGGCTCTGGCGATTCTCCGCGACCTCCTTTCCTCTCCGAATTCGTAAATCAGATCGGCGAGTTGTTTTTCTCCGGCCTGATTTACCACTTGTTCGGCGGTCACCCCCTGGCGCGGATTCATCCGCATATCCAGGGGCCCGTCCGCCTGAAAACTAAAACCTCGGTGCGCCTCATCCAGCTGCAGCGAGCTGACTCCAAAATCCGCCAGCAGCCCATCGACTTTCCGGCCGGCCAGCACTTCGGCCATTTGCGAGAACTCCACGTCGTGGAATTCCATCTGCGGCATCGCTTCGCCCAGCTCCTCGCGAAGGGCCTCGAGGTTCTCCCGCGCCAGGGCCATCGCCTCGGGATCGCGGTCAAAGCCGATCAGCCTGCCCTCGGCTCCCAGCCGGCGAGCGATTGCGCTTGCGTGCCCCGCGTAGCCAAGGGTCGCGTCGACATAAACGCCACCGCTGCGCACATTCAGCATTCGGATCGCTACTTCAGAAAGAACCGGCACATGTCGCCTGGACCTGTGCTCCCCCTGGGGGGTCTTCATGACTTACAAACCAAACCCAGCCAGCGACTGCTCATCTTCGGGTGTGAGTGGGTTCTGCTCCATGTTCTGTTTGAAGGCCTCATGGTTCGCGACCTCCAGATACGTCTGCATCCCGAACACCACCACATCGCCGCTCAACTTCGCTGACTCACGCAGAATCTGCGGGAGCAGCACCCGGCCCTGGGCATCGATATCCGACATCTGCCCGTAGTAGTTCAGCCGGTCCAGCAACTTCTTTTTGGCGGGATTGAAATTGGGGATCGCCGCCAGCTTCTGCTCAAACTTTTCCCACTCCTGCAGGGGGTGGATCTCCGCCACTCGCCCGTCCTTGCTGGTGATGTAGAACTGCGCGCCGTACTGTTCCTCAATCTGGCGCTTGAATTCCGCGGGGAGCTTGAGCCGCCCCTTTTCATCAACCCGAGCTGGATGGTTTCCGCGAAACATGGTGGTTAACCGGGTATCGAGGGAGGAACGTCCG
>JBAUZR010000379.1:0-7790 GCA_049585375.1 Acidobacteriaceae bacterium | reverse complement strand
AGAGAATCCCGTGGACCTGCGCTATCCCTATGCAGCGCGCGACGAGGTGAGTCTGACTTTGGCTCCGGGGCTGACGATGGAGGGCGTGCCAAACAATGCGAAGCTTCCGCTGAAGGGCCTGGCGTATTTCCAGGAAGTCTATGGATCGAAGGGCAGCGAATACCAGCAGGTACGGGAGATGGCTCTGGGCACGCCTTTGTATAAGGCCGTGGAGTATCCGGACCTGCGGGACTTCTTTCAGAAGGCGAATGCGCAGGATCAGGAACCTCTGGTTCTGAAGCGCGTGCCAGTAGCGACTACGGCGGCTGCGGCCGGGAGCGCGGCACAGTGACCGGAGAGCGGGTCCGGGTTTTCGAACCGCAAACTATTTCCCGCGGCAGCCGTCACCGAATCCGCACGGCGCTGGGGCTGATGGTGGCTCTTGCTGGAGCAGCGGGGGCAGGACATGCGGCGCCGGTCCAGTTGCCGGACTGGATGACGCAGGCGGTTTCGCAGGCGACTGATCAGGCGCCGCAGGCGAGCTGGAAGGATGCCAAGGCGCTCGTCCTGTTGGAAGACACGCTGGTGACCGTAGACTCGGACGGCGACGCGGTGCAGCGCTATCGGGCGGTGGTAAAGATTCTGCGCCAGCAGGGGCGGGATTACGCGACGCCGACGGCTGTCTTCTCGAGCGACGCAAAGCTGAAGTCATTTCACGTATGGAGCATCGGACCGGATGGGCATCCGTACGCGATGAAGGATTCGGAGTACACGGAAGTGGGGGTGGGCGGGGATTCGGTCCTATACGCGGATCAACGGGCGCGCGTGGCAACCCCGCCGGGGGCCGATCCGGGCGGCATTGTGGCGTGGGAGATTGTGGAGCAGCTGCCTGCGTACTTCCGCGAGGACACATGGGGATTTCAGAACGAAGTGCCGACGGTGCATTCGTTGTATGAGATCGATCTGCCGACGGGGTGGCACGAGGAAGCGGTATGGTCGCGGCACGCGCCGGTGAGCCCGGTGGAGGTGGCGCCGAACCATTTCCGGTGGGAGCAGGCCAACATTGATGGGATCGATCTGACGGATGTGGCTCTGGCGCCGGCGTGGCCGTCGCTGGCGGGACACATGACGGTTCATTTTGCGGCGGACCCGCTGCCGCAGGGCGATGCGCTGTGGACGCGGATCGGGAACTGGTACACGAGCCTGGCAGCGCCGCGCAGCGAAGGGGGCAGCGATCTGGCGGCGACGGCGCGGACGGTGGCCGGGGACGGCGACTTTATGGCGCGTCTGTCCGGGGTAGCGGATTTTATGCAGCAGCAGATTCGCTATGTGGCGATCGAGATCGGTATCGGGGGATGGCAGCCGCATCCCGCAGAGGATGTGTTCCACAGCCGCTACGGGGACTGCAAGGACAAGGCGACGCTGACGATCGCGATGCTGGATGCGGTGGGGATCCGCGCGACATGGGTGTCGGTGGATCACCGGCGGGGGCGGATCGATCCGAACGCGCCGTCACTGTTCGGCGATCACATGATCACGGCGATCGAGATTCCGAAGGGGTATGAGAATCCGCGGCTGAAGGCGGTGGTGACGGCGAAAAATGGGCGGCGGTATCTGATCTTTGATCCGACGAATGCCTATGTGCCGGTGGGCGATCTGCCGGAAAACGAGCAGGGCGGGTACGGAGTGCTGGCGGCAGGCGAAGACAGTCAGGTGATCGAGCTGCCGGTGCTGAGCCCGGACGCGGATACTACGGACCGGACGGCGAGGTTCGAGCTGGATGGCAGTGGCACGCTGAAGGGAGATGTGACGGTGACGCGGCTGGGCGCGTCGTCGTGGCGGCTGCGCGAGTCGCTGGCGATGGAGAGCGGGAAGGAGCAGCGGGAAGCGATGGAGCAGTCGCTGCAGCGGGACTTCTCAGCATTCACGCTGGACGAGGAAACGACAAAGAACGTGCGGCAGCTGGATGAGCCGGTGACGGTGGATTACCAGGTGACGGCGCCCTCGTACGCGAAGAGTGCCGGGAGCCTGCTGCTGGTGCGGCCGCGGGTGGTGGGCGACCTGGCGTGGGGGCTGTCAGACAAGCCGCGGGCGGTGCCGATCAGCTTCGATGGGCTGGGGGTATGGCGGGACAACTTCGAGGTCAAGATCCCCGAGGGATACACGGTGGACGACGTGCCGGATCCGGTGAATGTGGATGTTGGATTCGCGACCTACACCAGCAACGTGAAGGCCGAGGGGGATGAGCTGCACTACCAGCGCGAGTACGTGCTGAAGAAGCTGCGTCTGGACGCGGGCGATTACGGGGAGCTGCGCAAGCTGGAAGCGGCGATTGCCACGGACGAAAACAGCGCGGCGGTGCTGAAGAAGAAGTAGGCAGAAGCGGGCTGCTTTCGCGGGTGCAGGGTCCCCGGAAGTAATGCCACTTTATGACTATTTAAGTAACCAGATTAATACGTTACTTTAGCGGTAACAAATCCATGGTCCTCTCTCGTACTGTGTTCCGGATCACAACCTTCGCCGAGCGGGTTCGATAGGCTTCCCGCACGGCTTGTGAAGGGGCAGTGCGGCCTTCGGGCAGCAGTCCGCAGAGAGCCAAATCTATGTCCTAAAGGTAGCGATGAACCTCCCCCGGAACTTCGCATTTGTGTCTTTCTTAGCCTTAACTTCGGTAGTGCCTGCTATGGCAGGAGTTACCGTCAGCAGCCCCGGCAATGGGGCCGAGGTACAAACCCCGTTTACTCTTTCCGCAACCGCGGTGGAATGCTCCGGGAACGATGTGACGGCGATTGGGTATTCACTGGATCAGAGCAGCGACACCACCATCCTCAGGGATGAGAATGTGGAGGCGACGGTCGCGGCGCCGATCGGCAACCATGTCCTGCATGTAAAGGCATGGGCGAAAAGCCATGTTTGTGTGACGGATGTGGCGATTCATGTAACGCCGGCGACGAGTCTCTTTCCTGCGGATGCGGTGAGCGTGAGCGACATCGAAGCGCTCGGCAGCTGGGAACTGCAACACGATCCGGCGACCAGTGGTGAGTCCAGCGGTGCGACAAAGATGGTGAACACTCCGGCGCATAGCGGCGCCGCGCGGGAATTTGTGACCCAATTCACGAATAGCGGCGGGCAGCTGTATCACGTGTCATTCGGAGACGATACGCAGGCGACAAATTTCCTTTACGATGCCTGGGTTTATTTCAACAGCTCGGCGAGCCACATCGCGAACCTCGAAATGGACATGAATCAGGTGATGGACAACGGCCAGACTGTGATTTATGGATTCCAGTGCGACGGATATTCGGGGACGTGGGATTACTCGGCAAACGCGGGTACGCCGGAGAGGCCGTCAGGCCACTGGGTCCACTCGAAGGCGGCGTGCAACGTGCAGAACTGGGCGATCAATACCTGGCATCACGTGCAGATCAGCTATTCGCGGAATGATGCGGGTGTGGTGACGTACAAATCAGTGTGGCTGGACGGGAAGGAGCAGGTCATTAACGGCACAGCGCTGGGTGCGCGGGCGCTGGGGTGGAGTCCGGTTCTGCTGGCGAACTTTCAGGTGGACGGACGCGGCGATGGGACAGCGACCGTTTATCTGGACAATCTCACCGTCTACCGCTGGTAAATGCGAGATGCATGCAGGAAATTGAAGGCGGAGCGAACCGGCTCCGCCTTTGCTTTTTAGCGGGAGAGGCGTTCCTTCCGCTCTTTGTGAACGGGGACGACCTGGACGGTAGTGTCGCGCATTTCGTTCAGGAAGCGGTTGATGATGGAACCTCGCAGGAGGATATCCCAGCGGGTGCGGGCGGACTGACCGAAGACGACGTGGGAGATGTTCTCTTTGCGGGCGAATTCAATGAGGGCATCGGCGACTCTGCGATCTTTGAGGACGACGACGCGCGCGCCGAGATCGCGGGCCATGCGCTCATATTCCTCGAGGCGGGTGAACGCTTCAGGGTCGCCATGGCGATGGTCGCTGCCGGGGCTCTCCACATAGACGACAAACCAGTTGGTGGCGAGGCGTCCGGCAATGCGGGCGCCGGTGCGGAGCAGGCGTTCCATGCCGGGACGGGCGGAGAGGCAGACCATGACCTTCTCGGGGATGGGGGCCTGTTCGAGTCCCTGGGTGCGGCGGTATTCGGCGGCAGCGGTGCCGACCTGTTCGGCTGTGGTGCGCAGGGCCAGCTCGCGGAGCATGTTGAGATTGCCCTTGCGAAAGAAGTTGGCGAGGGCCTGTTCGACTTTTTCGGGGGCGTAGATTTTGCCCTGGCGGAGGCGGTCGCGCAGCTCGTCGATAGGGATATCGACATTGACGATCTCGTTGGCGCGGCGCAGGAGGCTGTCGGGAACGGTCTCGCGGATCTGGGTGCTGGCGGAGCGGGCGACGGCGTCGTTGAGGGTCTCGAGATGCTGGATGTTGACCGCGGTCATCACGTTGATGCCGGCGTCGAGGAGCTCGAGTACGTCTTCGTAGCGCTTGCGGTTGTGGGAGCCGGGGACGTTGGTGTGGGCGAGCTCGTCGACGATGCACCAGGCGGGGTGGCGGGCCAGGATAGCGTCGAGATTCATCTCGTGCAGGGTGACGGAGCGGTACTGAATGTCGAGGAGGGGAACGGCTTCGAGGCCTTCGACGAGGGCGGCGGTGTCGGCGCGTCCATGAGGCTCGATGAGGCCGATGACGATATCGACACCCTGGCGGCGCATCAGGTGCGCGTCTTCGAGCATGCGATAGGTCTTGCCGACACCGGGCGCGGCTCCGAGATAGATGCGGAGGCGTCCGGGCTCGGGGCCCGCGGTGTCTGGCAGCTGGAGTTCGCTCACGGGCGGATCGGGAAGGGTGGGAAGAGGATTCGGCGTTGTGCTCATCCGGCCTCCGCGGGCTGCCACCCCATCGCGCCAAAAGCGGGCGCGCCGGGGACCCCGGGTCCGGCAACGGGCGCGCGGTCAGGCGTGCGGCTGTGGGGAGCGACTTTTTTCATCCGGCCTCCACGGGGTGGCGGTCGGGTTCTGCGATGGCGATGGGCAGGGTGAAGCGGAAGGTGGTGCCGCTGCCGAGGCGGCTTTCCACGGAGACTTCGCCGCCCTGAGATTCGACGAGGCGGCGCACCAGGGCAAGGCCGAGGCCGGAGCTGCCGCTGTCGGGATCGCCGGTGAAGCGTCCAAAGATGGTAGGCAGGCGCTCGGCTTCGATGCCGCGTCCGTTGTCACGGACGAAGAACTGCACGCGATCCGTCTGCTCGGTGGCGCCGACGCTGATGTGTCCGCCTTCCGGCGTGTAGCGCAGGGCATTGGCGAGGAGATTGTCGAGGATGCTGCGCAGGGCGCGGCGGTCGGCCTGGATCCAGGCGACATCATCAAAGGCGCTGATCTCAACATCGATGTTCTTCTCGCGGGCGGTGTCTCGCAACTGGGCCACCGCGTCGCGGAGGGCGTCAATGGGGCGGACTTTTTCTTTCCTGATCTGGCGGCGGCCGGTTTCGAGCTCGGCGACTTCGATGAGATCGAGCATCAGGTCGTCGAGGCGCTCGGCTTCCTGGCCGGCGCTCACCGCGAGTTCCATCTGGAGCGGGCGCAGCTCGCCGGCGTGCTGCTGGGTAAGGGCGTAGAGAGAGAGGCGCAGCCGGCGGAGCGGTTCGCGGAGCTTTTGCGAGGCGACGGAGAGGAAACGGGTCTTGAAGCGATCGACCTCAGCGATCTCGGTGACGTCTTCGAGAAGGGTGACGGCGCCGAGCAGTTTGCCCTCGCTGTCACGCATGGGGGTGGTGCGGAGGCGGTAGTTGCGTTCGGCTTTGCCGATGCGCATGGGCAGCAGGGCGGCCTCGCCTTGTTCGCCGTAACTGGCGCGCTGCATGGAGACGGCGGAGCGGATGGCGGTGAGGATGCGATCGCCGCCGGGGGTGCTGGCGAGAACCATGCGGTCCTGGGAGGAACTGCCGAGGAGCTCCATGGCGGCCTGGTTAAGCTTGAGGACCTGGCCCTTGCCGTCGGTGACGATGACGGGCTCAAAGATGGAGCGGACAACGGCGTCGCTGATCTGGAACTCCATCTGGCGGCGGCCGGATTCGGTTTCACGGAGATCGCGCAGGCGGATGGCTAGACGGTTGAGCTCGGTGGCGATGGCGCCGAGGTCGTCTTTGGATCGCCACTCGACGCGCTGATGCAGGTCACCCTGGCCGATGCGGCGGGCCACGCGGGCAGTGTGGCGGAGGGGAACGATGACGAAGATGAGCATGACCGCGGAGATGGCGGTGGCGGCGGCGATGCTGACACCGCAGGCGGCAATGAGGCGCTCGCGGAGGGTGTCCTGCTGATCGCGGAGAGCGGTGACGCTGACATAGCGGTGGGTCGAGAGCTGTTCGAGGTCGCGGCGGAGCTCGACGTGGAGGGCTTCCAGATCACGCGCGAGGACGTCAGGATTGTGGGGCATGTGCAGCAGAATTTCCGCGTGCTGGCGCTCGAGCTCCTTCACGGGGATGGAGGGGTCGAAGGCGGAAACATCGACAGCGGCGGAGCGCAGGAACAACTGGGTACGGGCGGCCTGGTCGCGCAGGTCGGCGAGCGTAGCGCTGCCGGTGGTGACGCGGGCGGCAATTAACTCTTCGTGGGCCAGCGCTCCCTGGGCGGAAGCGAGGGAAGCAACGGCGGTTTCCGCGACGCGCACCTGGGCGTCAAGGCCGGCGAGATGGAGAAAGGAGGTGCGCACCAGCAGGCTGACGGTGGTGACCAGCGCGATGAGCAAAAGACAGCCGAGAATGAGTCGTTGATAGAGACTCAGCATGAGCGGCAGAAACAGTAGTCCTTAAAGGTGAGCGTAGTGGGGCGCGGCTGGCGATGCAAGTTGGTGAGGTTAGGCGCCGCCCCTGTAGCAGCGGAGGACGTCGTCGAGTGTGAGCATGCCCTCGAGGGTTTCGCGGCTGGCGCGGTTCAGTACGGGCAGGACGGGCCAGCGGGGGAAGAAGTGCAGGGCGGAGTCGAGAGGCATGTCGGGGAAGAGATGGGGGGTACGGTCGGCTTTGAGGGCGCGCTGGACGGGGGCTTCCGGGGTAAGGGTGGTGGAGGCGGAGGTAAGCTCTTCCGCGCTGAGGGCATACCACGAACCGTCGCTGAGACGGACGATGCTGGCGTTGGCATGCTCGCGGGCCATGGCATCGGTGACCGCCTGGAGCGAATCGCTGTCGCGGACGAGGGGCACGGCGATGGGCTGGACGGCGTCCTCGATATGGAGAGCGGCCTCTTCGCGCTGCTCTTCGATGGAGGGAAGGTCGAGGCCGTCCTGGTGGGTAAAGATTTCGAAGATTCCAACCGGTTGGAGACTGCGGGCGATGAGAAAGGCGATGGTGTTGGCGAGAATGACGGGGACGATGATGGAGTAGTTTCCGCTGAGCTCGAAGACCATGAAGACGGAGGTCAGGGGCACACGGAGGAATCCGGCAAAAAGAACGCCCATGCCGACGAGGGCGTAGGCGCCCACGGTGCCGGTGAGGTGGGGAAAGAAGTGCTGCTCGAAGGATCCGACGGCCCCCCCCAGCATGGCGCCGATGAAGAGGGTGGGAGCGAACATGCCGCCCGGGGTTCCGCTTGAAAACGATACGGTGGTGGCGAGGAGTTTGAGAAAGGTAAGGGCGATGAGAACCTGCCAGATGAACTGGCCGTGGAGAGCCTGGTCGATGACGTCATAGCCGACGCCCATGACCTGAGGAAAGCCGAAGTAGCCGATGGCGCCGACCATCAGGCCAGCAACGGCGGGCTGGATGAAATGGGTCCAGCGGGGAAGGGCGCGGAGGCGAGGGCGCAGGAATCCGAGAATC
>JBAUZR010000378.1:0-4723 GCA_049585375.1 Acidobacteriaceae bacterium | reverse complement strand
GCGCTCGCCCCTCCCATCGGGAAACAACCGCAGCATCTCCACCGCATCGCCCAGATAGAAGTGAAATACCTCGTCCGACGCCAGCCGGTGCATCTCCGAAAAATTCCCTGGCTCCAACAGATAGTAGATCGCCGTCCCCGCCGATCGGGGTCCTGAATACCGATCCGGCAGCGCCCCCGCTGAAATCCGCTCCTCGGCCTTCCACGTCTCCGCAAACCACCCGCCTTCTCGCGGATGCGGCTCCAGCCTCAGCAGCGCCTTCAACGCCGCCGCCGTCATCTCCATCGTCATGCCGCCATCCTACCCAGGGTGTCCGCCCGGCGGCCCTTGCGCCGCGGAATCTTCTCGAAGTCCCAGCAATCCCTCCGAAGTGTGCGCTGCATCACTCTGAGGGTCACTTTTGTTGCGATACGATGAAAACCGTGCAGGTCCTCGTTTACTCCGCCTCGTGGTGCCGCGATTGCCGTGAAGCCAAGCGCTTCCTCGAGACCCATAACATCCCCTTTACCGAAATCGACATTGAAGAGACCCCCACCGCCGCCGCGGAAGTCTTTGCGCACGTCGGCAAGTACGCCATCCCCCAATTCGTCGTCGACGGCGAGTGGATTCAGCCCTATCGCCCCGGCCGCGGCTTCCTCTATGCCGAAATGTCGCAGCGCTTCGGAGTAAATGGCGCCACTCACCGCCGCTGATCCCGCCCTTCTCAACCTCGCCCCGAATCTGAAGCCCGCAAGGGCGTCCGCCTGGACGGCTAGTCCCCCGCAAGGGCGTATGCCTGGACGGCGAGTCCCAGGGGCGTGTGCCTGGACGGCGAGTCCCAGGGGCGTCCGCCTGGACGGCGAGTCCCCCGCAAGGGCGTGTGCCTGGACGGCGAGTCCCAGGGGCGTCCGCCCGGACGGCGAGTCCCAGGGGCGTGTGCCTGGACGGCCAGTCCTGAGATGGGAACCGGATGTCCTTCCCCTGCGTATCCCTCTTTGTCCCAGGGGGGAACTCTGCCGAACCGGCGCCGCAGCCTCATGGCCCGGGTGCCGTACTATAACTCGTTCCGCTTCGGCTCGATTCCCATCGCACTTTGAGGAGGTTTGCATGATCCGTTCCCGCATCATTCCATGGCTCACCCTCGCCGGCATCGCCGCCTGTCTGCCCGCGGCCGCGCTCGCCGCCGACGGCACATTCGACAAGACCCTCCACGTCAACGGACAGGTCGTGCTCACTGTCGCCACCGGCTCCGGCTATGTACACGTTTCCCCCGGCTCCTCGACTGAAGTCCACATCATCGGCCACGTCCACGCCAATGGCTGGGGTATGGGCGACTCCGCCGACGACCGCGTGCACCAGGTCGTCAACAATCCCCCTATCGATCAGACCGGCAACATCATCAACATCGGCCGTCACCACGACTGGATCCGCAACGTCTCCATCGACTACGACATCACCGCGCCCAAAGGCACGCAGCTCGAAACCAGCTCCGGCTCCGGCGATCTCCGCCTCCAGGACCTCGGCGGCCCGCTCAAGGCCAATACCGGCTCCGGCGACATTGAGGCCAGCGGCTTCACCGGCCGTGTCGAGCTCCAGACCGGTTCCGGCGAAATCCGCGCCGGCCTGCAGTCCGCCAACGACGTGAAGGCCACCACCGGCAGCGGCAGCATCCACCTCCAGGGCGTCGACGGCTCCCTCTTTGCGGAGACCGGCTCCGGCGACATTGAAATCGGCGGCCATCCCAACGCAGCCTGGAAAATTGAAACCGGCTCCGGCTCGGTCACCCTAAATACCGGCGGCGCTCGCTTCTCTCTTGATGCCAGCACCGGCTCCGGCACCGTGCACAGCGATCCGCCCCTCACCACGCACGGCAGCCTCGAACGCCATCACGTCACCGGCGACATCAACGGTGGAGGCCCCACCGTCCGCATCGAAACCGGCTCCGGCGACGTCCGCATCCACTAAGAAAGCTAAGAGGGGGTCAGCGAAGGAGCGGGCAGCAGTGAGGCGGTCAGCCAGGGACTCTGGCGAGTACCGCCTCGCTATCTCAGACCACTCTTCAGCTAACCGCTTTATCGCTGCCCGTTTGTCAGCTGACCGCTTTTGAGCTGACTGCTTTACTGCTAACCGCTCCTTCGCCGCCCCTGTATCATTTCCCCCATATCAAAATTCCAACGGAGCCCCTGATGCCCTCACGTCTTTCCCGGCTGGTTCCCTTCGCCCTCGCCGCTTTCTGCCTCACCCCGTTCGCGCTGGCCCAGCATGACGCCATCACTCTCACAGTCGACGCCACCCACACCCCCGAGCACATCCTGCACGTCCGCGAAGTGCTCCCCGTCCAGCCCGGCCCGATGACGATCTACTACCCCAAGTGGATCCCCGGTGAGCACGCGCCCGACGGCCCCATCGAAACCCTCTCCGGCCTGCACTTCACCGCCGACGGACAAGAGATCCCCTGGCAGCGCGACCTCCTCGACGTCTTCACCTTCCACATCGACGTCCCCTCCGGTGTCTCCCACATCGACGCTGCGTATGACTCGATTGAGCCCGAAGGCTACTCCGCCAGCGACAAGCTCATGGTCCTCGAGTGGAACGAAGTCGCCCTCTACCCCGCCGGCACGCCCTCGCGCGACCTCACCTATGACGCCACGCTCGTTCTCCCCGATGGCTGGAAGTACGGCACCTCGCTGCCCGTCGCGCACGACGAGGGCAATCGCATCACCTTCAAGCCCATCTCCTTCAACCTCCTCGTCGACTCGCCCGTCATCAGCGGCCAGTACTACAAAGTCGTCGATCTCACCCCGCCCGGCGAGCCGATCCACCACGAGCTCGATCTCGCCGCCGACAGTGAAGAAGCCCTCGCTATCCCGCCCGCCATCGTGCAGGGACTCACCAACGTCGTCGCTGAATCCGGCGTCCTTTTCGGAACACGCCACTATCGCGATTACCATTTCCTCCTCGCGCTCAGCGACCACGTCGCCCACTTCGGCCTCGAGCATCACGAGTCCAACGACAGCCGCCTTCCCGAACGCGTCTTCCTCGAGCCCGGCGGCGCCTTCATGGTCGGCAGCCTGCTCCCGCATGAATTCGTCCACTCGTGGAACGGCAAGTTCCGCCGCCCCGCCGACCTCACCACTCCCGACTTTGAAAAGCCCATGGAGACCGATCTGCTCTGGGGCTATGAAGGTCTCACCGACTACCTCGGGCCCATGCTCGCCGCGCGCAGCGGCCTCTGGACCCCCGAGGAATACCGCAGCTACCTCGCCAGCATCGCCGCATCGCTCGGTCCTGGCCGCCCTGGACGCACCTGGCGTCCATTGCAGGACACCGCGACCGGCGAGCCCATGGGCGGCCCTGGCGGCGGCGTCCGCGGCTGGAGCAACTGGCGCCGCGGCGTCGACTACTACGATGAAGGCGACCTGATGTGGCTCGAAGCCGCCACCATCATCCACCAGGTCACCCACGGCCAGAAGTCCATCGACGACTTCTGCCATCTCTTCCACGGCGGCCCCAACAACGGCCCCGAGACGAAGACGTACACCTTCGACCAGCTCGTCTCCGACCTCAACCAAATCGCGCCCTATGACTGGGCCGGCTTCTTCCACCAGCACCTGGATTCGAAGACGCCCGAAGCCCCCACCGGTGGCATTGAAAACGGCGGCTGGAATCTCACCTGGAATGCCGAACCGCTGCAGCTGCCCGGACGCCGCGGCCACGCGGGCGACATCTACACCGTCGGCCTGCAGCTCAGCGGAGAAGGTCAGGTCGCCGACTCCATCGTCGGTGGCCCCGCCTATAAAGCCGGCATCACCTCCGGCATGAAGGTCATTGGCGTCGACGGCCGCGTCTACACCCACGACCTCCTCGAAGACGCCATCAAAGGATCGAAGGACTCCCAACAGCCCATCGTCCTGACCTACGTCGCCGACGACTACATCCACACGGCCAATGTCGATTACCACGGCGGAGAACGCTATCCCCATCTAACTCGTGATAACTCGAAGCCGGATTATCTGGATGAACTAATCAAAGCCCACAGAACGAACCCATAACAAATGTCATCCTGAGCGGAGCGCCGGGGAGCATCTTTCCAGCGGTGAAGGAGGCATCCCGGCGCGCAGCCGAAGGACCCCCGTAGCGAAACGAACAGTAAGCACTACCGTGCTCGAGGCGCGGAGGGATCGGTCGCGAAGCGGCAGAAAGACCTTAAGCGGTTTTTTCTGACAGTGAACCCTTGAGCGGAGGGACTGGCCCGCGAATCCCGAGTCTCATCAAGTTGGGAAGCCGAGAACACGCTTGTCATCCTGACGGTTCGCACCGCGAATCGGAAGGATCTGCGGTTGCGCTTCGCATTTTCGTACTTACTGCGGATTAGCCTTCGAGGGAAACTTCCGTGTTGCCGCTGGTTCGGGCGAATCGGCAGTTTCCCCCTAGCGGTAGAATCAGCTTCGATGTAATGAAGACGAGCGCGCCCCCAATCATCAAGGCCCTCACGGCCATTCTGTTTTTACTGACCGGAGTCATTCTGTACTCGATGGTCGCTGTTCGATTTGGCGATGATGTGATGCTCCATGCAGCGACACTGATTTTCGCGTCTCTGGGAGCCTTAGTGGTCCTTATTCTCATCGGGATCGCAGCAGCCTTCTATCGAAAGCGCTGAAAGTCTGGAAAATCGGCATTCCCAACATTCCGCGGTCCGATCGCTATCCGCTAACTGCTCACCTGTAACCTGTACCCCGTACCC
>JBAUZR010000377.1:0-1554 GCA_049585375.1 Acidobacteriaceae bacterium | reverse complement strand
GACAGGAACACCGCCGCCATGTTGCGGGTCTGCATCATCGACGCCATCGCGTTGCCCTGCAGATTCACACCCATCCTCTGCAACGCCGATTCGAGCGTCTGCAGCGGAAAGACCGTCTGCGAGCTGTCCCCGGTTCCATGCAAGCCGACCACAATCCCGTAGCCCACCAGCTGGTTGTCCCGCACCCCCTCCACCGAGGAGATGTCTTTCACTCGGGCCCGCCGGATCTTCGCCGTCTGCCCCCCCTGCGCACCGGCCAGCAGCGCCATGGCCAGCAGCAGTCCTGCCGTCGCTCCACCCCTAACTCTCCTGCCTCGCTGCACGTTCCACCCGCTCCCGGCTCAGAAAACCAATATCTTTTCCAGAAAGCGCACCACCGGATTCTGCCGATAGGTCGCGTCGTTCACGATGCCTTTGCCCACCACTTCCAGCTCCATATCCGTGATCGCTGTCGACAGCACCTGGTTCTGCGCGTTCACGTCATCGGGCCGCACC
The DNA here is from genome assembly GCA_049585375.1 of Acidobacteriaceae bacterium. Classification (GTDB taxonomy): domain Bacteria; phylum Acidobacteriota; class Terriglobia; order Terriglobales; family Acidobacteriaceae; genus Palsa-343. The sequence continues at coordinate 1,059 of JBAUZR010000377.1, read as the reverse complement.
AGCCCGCGCAGCCGGATCAGCTGCGTCTGCTGATTGAACGTCAGCTGCCGCACCACCTGGATCACCAGCATTCCGTTCGGCAGCACGTCCTCCACATCGCCCTCGAGGGTGGTGCTGATGCTCGAATTTGTCACGCTCTGTCCCTGCGCATTCAGGGAGGACGAGGAACTCTGACTGAGAAGATTGTTCAGAGCATTCCCGGATTTCAGCTTTCCCAGCAGAGCCGATATCTGCGAACTGGCCGTCGATGCGCGCTGGTTCTTGACCGTTCCGTCGGTAGACGCCGCCAGGCTCTCGGAGACCACCACCGCAATCGGATCGTGGATCCGAACCGCCTTCACGTCGCTCACCAGATTCGTGAGCCGCCCGGTTGGCGTCCAGATGGAGCCCGCCGTCAGCACTTCGGCCGCCTTCTCCGCCCGAACCCGATCGATGTACTGACGCAGTGCCACGTCGGGCGGTGTACTCCCGGAGTTCGGCTTTTTCTGTTTCGCCGCTGCCGCCGATCCTGCGGACAGCAGCACCATCACCGCCATCAGACCCAAGGTCGCCCGCATCACTGCCAGCCCTTTTGCGGAACCAGTTCCACCGAAGCCGGACCGCGCACGATGCCGTGCAGCGTCGCATTTCCCATCCCGGCGCGCACCAGAATATTCTTTCCCACGCTGCCGGTTTCCAGAGCCGTCCCCTTCATGTGGATCTCGGCCTCCTCGCCGCGCTGCCACACCACCACCCGCATCCCCGCACGCACGGCGGCCGATTCCTCGGCTGCCCTCGACCGGCTCTGATCCTTCGTCGCGGCTCCAGTTCCGGATTCCCTGAGCGGCGTGCTCCACGGAATTTCCACAAGACGCGCCGGCCATTCGGGATGCGCCGCGTCGCGCTGCACCTGCCACTCTCGGTGCAATCCCCAGTCGCGCACGACCGGCCCCGTTCCGCTGGCCGCCGGCGCCGGCAGCGCGCTCAGCGCCGCTACCATTGCAACGACTCCCCACTTTGCCCCGACTCGCATTGCTCACTTCGCCATATTGTTGACTTCGCTGTACATCTCATTGGCAG
>JBAUZR010000376.1:0-5067 GCA_049585375.1 Acidobacteriaceae bacterium | reverse complement strand
GGTCAGGATCAATACCAGCGCGGCTGCGATGGCCCCAATCCGATAGGCATAATCCTGCCTGCGGTTGATGCTCTGCAGTCCGTTCGGGGGAGTGTTCATACGCGGCCTCTCGAAATTCCCTGCTGCTGTTCTGCGTGCTTAGACACATTCTTCGGCAAAACTGATTCGGAAAACGAGGACATTTTTCAAAAATTTTCAAAGCGTCACTCCTTCGTCAGCCACTCACTGCTTTTCCGTGCCCAACGTCCCACAGATGTACAATCGCCTCGATGAACGCACCTCGCTCCGGCACCGGACTCTTTCCGCCCGAACGCCCCGAGACTCCGGAGCCCCGATCTCCACTGCCCTGGGTCATCGCCGGTGGCGTCGTCATTCTCATCCTTGCCGCCATCGTCTTTCTGAGCCATCGCACCGCTCCGGCAAATCCAGGCGGCGCCGGCCTCGCGCCTCCTGCCTCCTATGCCGCCAGTCTGACCATCAGTAATCTCCAGATGAGCCAGGCCAACAGCGCCATCGGCGGTCAGAGCACCTACCTCGACGGCCAGATCGCCAACCACGGCTCGGAAACCCTCACCGCCATCACCGTCCAGGTCGCTTTCCACGACGTCGCCAACCAGATCGTCCAGAAGGAGACCCTGCCCCTCAACCTCATCCGTACCCGCGAGCCCTACGTCGATACCGAGTCCGTCCGAGCCGACCCCATCCTTCCCAATCAGACCCGCGAATTTCGCCTCATCTTCGACCACATCTCCCAGAACTGGAACCAGAATTACCCCGAGATCCGCGTCATCGACGTCACCGTTAAATAGTGCAGACCCGGTAAATTCTTCCCCCACCCCTGCAAGTGCTGCACTCCCGCCTCATGGCCCACCCAAACCGTCCTTCCAGTTTTGCAAATCAATACTGATTCAAAAGGCCTTAGGCTCAACGCGCCATTCTGCCAGGTTTGGCAAGGCATGTGCTCTTTCTCCCGTGTACCACGGGGTGCTGCGCAGCGTTCCCGACTTCGTTGAAATAAGGACAGGGAAAACCAAGACTATGAAAACCAAATTGAATCCCGGATCGATCACCGTACTGCTGGTCGCGGCGAGTCTGGGTTTGCCAGCGGTTGCGCAGTCCAGTAATTCCCCTCAGACGTCTCCTCAGGTCCAAACCGGCGCTTCCACCAATGCAAACGCCCCGGCAGAGACCCAGAACAACCCCGAGACCGGCACCGGTAAGGCTCCGCTGCCCACCCAGGACAAGGAAGGTTTCTGGGGTCACATGAACCCCTTCGCCCGTAAGAAGTGGGTCAACCGCCAGATCGATCCCGTCAAGGATCGGCTTAACGAACTCGACCAGCTCCAGGCGAAGAACGCCAACGATATTAAGGACGTCGACCAGCGCGCCCAGAACGGCATCCATGCCGCGCAGTCAACAGCCGACCAGGCCAACCAGACCGCTGGCCAGGCCAACCAGACTGCGACCCAGGCCACGCAGGTCGCCCAGAATGCCAGCGCCAAGACCGAGCAGCTCGGCCAGACCGTCGCCGGCATCGATCAGTACCACCCCATCACCAACGTTGACATCAACTTCCGTGCCAGCCAGACCCTCCTGAACCAGAAGGCGAAAGATGCTCTGGATCAGGTCGTCAGCCAGATGCAGGGGCAGAAGGGCTATGTCGTCGAAGTCGCCGGCTACACCCGCATGCATGGCATGGTCGGTATCGAGCATTCGCAGAGGATGGCCGATGCGGTCGTCCGCTATCTCGCCGAGCACCAGATTCCGGTGTGGCGGATCCACGAAATCGCTATGGGCAACGCGCCTCTCAGCTCCGACAACGGTCAGGAGTCGAAGTCGGGCAGCGTGGTTCGCGTCAGCCTCATGGCCAACAGTTTAGCGTCCTTGAGCGCGCCGAATGGCGGCTCACCGACTGGCGCGACGCAGCAGTAACTTCGCGCAGCCCTCCCCTCAGGGTGCTGCGTCGCAGCCAACCGGATCGGCCTCAATGCAAGGCAGGTCGCAACAAGCTCTCACACAACGAGAGAACCAAGGCAGATTGGCCCCTCACCCCGAGGGGCCCTTTTTTTGGTCCCTGAACTCTGCCTCAGATCCCGTTCGGCAACACCCGGCACAGAACCTGCTCTGCATACCCGTTCACCATCACTTTCCCCATCATCTCCAGCTTCGCGCCAAACGCCTGCCGATAGTCATACACCGCGCGCGTCTCGGGTCCGGTGAACTCGTCGAACAGGGTGACGCATGGCCGCCGCAGCAGGTCCAGCCGCGAGAGGGCAAAGAGCGTCGAGGTGTAAAGGTCGGCATCGTGGTTGACCAGCAGGTTCTCGCGGCCCGCGAGGTGCCTGGACAACTCGTCCCATGTGTCTTTGAACCAGCCTTTGATCAGGACGACGCGCGGATCGTCGATCGTCGGAACCTTGCCGCCCAGATCGAAGGTGCCTGCGGGCAGAATGCCAAACGCCTCCGGAAGCCCGTGGAAGCTGTCCAGTCCCACGAAGAGGGAGGACGGATTGGTGTTGTTGGCCAGAAACCAGCGAAAGGACTCGCCTTCGTAGACGCCAAACTCCACATAAGTGATCGGCGCCTCTCGTCCTCCCGCGGCTTCGATTGCGGCTGACCAGATGGCTGTCTTGTCGGGATACTCGCGCAGCGTCTCGACCTCAGGGAATGCGTTGCGCAGCAGCGAATACGTGATCGCGCGCTCGTAGAACTTCACGCTCATCCGCGACGACAGAAACTTGACGATCGGCTTCACTCGGCCTCTCCCAAAAGAGATTTCTTCTGTCCTGATTCAGGCTATCTTCGCATGAGCCACACGATGAAGCTCAGGACAACGCTGATGACGATGCAGGTGGCCAGCGGGAAATAGACCGTGGTGTGTCTGCCGCGCCAGATGAAGTCGCCGGGCAGACGGCCCAGCGGCAATCCGGCTTTGCCCAGCAGCAGCACTGCGACGCCGACCGCGGCAATCAGCAGTCCGAGGCCGATCAGCAGCCGTCCCAGATCGCTCATAAGGCCAGTCTAGACCGGGTACCCCCCACCCCCTCCCCCTGGGGCTTCGGGACTTAATTGAAAACAAAGGTACGGCAGGGTAATACCTTTTTGGTATTACCCTCGATCCCTGCTGATGAAGCGTTGTGAGCCGGACTTCGCGCATCGGAGGTGACTCCACAAGAAGAAAGCCCTGCTCGCGCAGGGCTCTGGTACGACGTATTTCAAGGATGAATGCCTGCGTGCCGCTAAGGCAAGGGAAAAGCGCGTGGCAGAGGGTACGAAGGTAAGGGAAGGATCAGGAGCCCGTCTCTGCAGCTGTCGTCCCGCTCCACGCCAGCAGCTTCACTCGGGTTTGGCCGCGCACATCGCGGGGATCTCGAAGAGCGCAGCAGGGGGCGGTTCGAGGTGCACCTCGGTGACTTCGAAATATGTCATGGCCTTGTCGGACGACGGCGGCGTGAACTCGGCCTTCAGCATCAATCCTGTTTTCGGATCGACCCACAGCCGGAAGCCGGGTTTGGCTTTGGAGACGAGGATCTCCGTCGCGATTCCGTGAATGGTTTCTGAGCCGGCCTGGGTCACGCCGGGCATGGCAAAGTCGGCCGCACCGGAGAAGGGATCCAGCCACGCGCCGCCCTGGAAGCTGCTGCGCTTGCAGCCCGCTGCGGGATTGGCTGGTTCCCAGGAGACACTCTCCCCGGTATCGAGCAGGTAGAGCGTGCGGGTGGAAGCGGCGGGGACGGCAGTGGGGGGAATCCCGGGCGAGGGGATCAAATCAACGACAATCTTCGATCCGAGCCGGCTGGTGGTCCGGATGGCCGTCCCGGTGATCTGAAATTTCACCTGAACCGTGTACGCGGTCGGCTCCACGGGAGACTGCGCGCTGAGCGAAACAGAAGACACGGCCAGAGCCGCCGCAGCGGCGAGCCCGAACAACCTGCAGTGGACCATAACGTTGGTCCCAGTGTACGTGCCTCAGAGCGATCCAGGGAGGGACAGGAGCTCTCCGATTCACCCCCGAAACCGATGTCCTTTGATGCCACGGATCGAATCGGATTGCCCGTTTTTGTATCAGGGCATGACTTCAGTCATGCCGCAAACGCCCTCTTAAAAGCGGGCCTGTGCTTTTTGGGAATCGGCCGGATCCCTTCTTCGCCATCCTCGGCCGCGGAGGCTGCATGGGCATGAACAGACCTGAAGCGCTTAGACAGCTTCGCCCAGGAATTTGAGTCTGGCCCGGAGCCGGTCCATCTTGTCGTCCAGGGATGCGGTGTCGCCAACCGACAAAACGAGGTTCTTCCGCTTGGCCAGGATTAGGTCGTAGGTCTCCCGCGTGTTCTTCACGAGGCATGCCACGGCGTCGGGGTCGTCACCGGCAAACAGGCCAGCGACGTACTGCAGAGCCAGGTCTGCGTCCATCATGAGCATTTCGACGGCTATCTGATGCCAGTCTCGAATCGGTTCCACAGGAGCCATCCAGCCTCCATCACTTTACAGCAAGAGCCGAACCCCGGAAGAGGTATCGGCCCCCGCTGCCTTTCGATTGTCTAACCAGTCTGCCGGGAACGCGGCGGCGGGGATGTGATGGATGTCACTCGCAATGCAGCCTCATCGTACGCTCGATGTGCCGCGGCTTTGCCGGGTTCCGCCTCTTCAGCGTTACTAAGGTCATGGGCGAGTCGGCTGCGCTCGTTCCTCGCTGCGCCGACGGCCTGCGGCAGCAAGGAAGGGCCTGTCGGCCCGTTTTTTTCCCGGCCTGAAGGCCGGGGCTTTCTCCGCCGCGCCGCGTTGTGACGCCGCTTCGCATTGGGGTTTCAACCATCCTGCCGATTACGCACTTTCCGTTGGCTTTTGGAAACGGGGGCAAGCCCCTCCGGCTCAATTCAAAGGGCGCGGGGATGATGTGCCTGCGTCGCGTTGAGTGCAAGTTAGGGCAACGGTTACGGCGCCAAGGGATTGACGAAGCGGCACGGCTGCGACATATATCGTGCCTCTGACTTTGCCTCTTCTTCCTTTTCCTCTTGCCTGTCTGCCCGTGCCCTCGCTGCTATTTCCGGAGAGTAACTCTTCCAC
>JBAUZR010000375.1:0-2196 GCA_049585375.1 Acidobacteriaceae bacterium | reverse complement strand
GAGTTGGGGGACGGCTGCACCGTGCTCGGAGGCGAACCGGCGTCGACGACGGATTGCGCGAGGGCGCTCACCGCGGAGAGCGAAAATGTCAGAATCGACGCGGCGGTCAGGCAAAGAAGGAGGGACGTTCGAGAGTTGCGGAGACGGATCATCGTCAAACGGTTTGCTGGCGCGCACATCGGAGCGGAGAGTGTGGGGGATGGTGACATGAGTTTCTTCTTTACGTCTTGACCGTAAAGGAGGCACCAAGGTCCCGGTGTCATGTCCCAGTCAGTGAATTGTCATTCCTTTGTAGGGTCCGGCACGCATGCGCGCGCAATGATCGCTCTATGTTGCGAGAGAGCGATCGAACTGCCGCCTGTGACGATCCCTTTGGTCGATCGCGCGGCACAGTGGCGTCTGCAGGCGACGACAAGCCGACAACATTTGCGTGACATGGGGTCCACCGCAAAGTGGTATTCGTAGTTCGAGCAGAACAGCGCGTGCTGAAGATGTAGCGACAGGCTGCTGCGCGAGCGAGCGTGACGTGTTGAGAACCCATTCGCGAAGTGAATCGAGATGAGTGCTGGCCCCCTGTTCGAATCCGCGAGCCCGACGCTTTCATTGGCGAGGCCGCAGGATGCATTGATGTCCGAGATGGACCTGCCGCTTCGGTGCACGTTCTTCCCGCTGGGCTACGCGGTTGAGATCGTGACGAACGATGCCGGCGTATTGGAGGCGGCGCAGGAAAGCTTCGGCCACCGGGAACCGCTTCGGGGCTGTGCTGTGCCTGCAATCAGGGTTGGCGCGCAACCGGGAAACTCCCTCGGCACGCCACCGGAGCCGACGCGGCGGCAGTACAACCATCTCTATTCGCTGGTAGCAGACGGCGATCACCAAGCGCTTCTCGATCTGCGGTCATGCACCAGTTTTGTGTGGGTCACAGAGGCGGCTGTACGGAATCGACTCTATTTCCGCTACAACTTTCTCGAGAAGGTGGTCTATCTCCTGCTCGGCGCATCGGTAGTCACGGATTTGCACGCGGCCTGTGTCAGCAGGAACGCGCACGGCGTTCTGCTGTTCGGCGACTCCGGCGCGGGGAAGTCGACTCTGGCGTACGCGTGTGCGCGTGCAGGATGGACGTATACGTCGGACGACACGAGTTATCTCATCAACAACTCTGCCGTTCCGCGGGTCATCGGACATGCGCATAGGGCCCGTTTCCGGCCTTCGGCTCGGGAGCTCTTCCCCGAACTGGCAGTCCGACCGCTGACGCAGCGGCTCGAAGGCAAGCCTTCAATCGAAGTACCGATCGCTGAGCTTCCGGTCAGGAGCACGTCCGCGGAGACCGCGGTGCATTCGATTGTTTATCTGCGTCGCCATCCGGAGATCCGAACGCAACTGATACCGCTTCCGCCGGGTTCGGCAACGGTGCGCGCGTGCGGCGAGCTTTATTCGGCGGGTGAAATTCGCGCGATGCATGCTGGAATTCTGAGGGTTCTCGCGGATGTTCCGACCTATGAGCTTCACTTCTGCGACCTGAACGAAGGCATCGAAGCCCTGGAGACTCTTACGCGGAGGGCATGAGGTTGCGGGACAACTCGGCGGCAGGACCCGGCACGACAGCGGAGTCAGACCTAATCTGTGCCCGCTGATCGGCAGCATGTCGGCGCAGCGCATCTTCAATGATGTCCGCGGCTTTCTCCGCACCATGCACGGAGCGGAGCTTTTCCTGAAGAGCAAGGGCCGCGAGGCGATAGGACGGCTCCTGTAGAACGGTGACAATGGCCGCGCGCATGCGTCGTATCGAGAGGTGCATAACCGGCAGCACCTGCGCGGCGCCGAGACGCGCGAGGCGTCGTGCGATGGCGGGCTGATCGAGCGCGATAGGAATCGCGACCATCGGCTTTCCTTCCAGAAGAGTTTCGAACACCGTATTCGGGCCAGCATGAGTAATGACCAGCGTGGTGCGCCTCAGGAGCTCCAGTTGCGGGGCGAAGCCGACGACCAGTGGTTTTCCAGGCAGGTCGGACAGCTGGTCCGGAGAAAATTGAGCGCCGAGGGAGATGACCAACTGTACCTCGAGACTCTGGCAGGCTTTGGCGATAAGTCGAAAGATCGCGAGCTGGACTTTTTCAGTCGTTCCCAGGCTGGCGTAGATGAGAGGACGCCCGTCAAGTTTCTCCCAGGGAAAGTTGACGGGCGGACGAGTTTGCC
>JBAUZR010000374.1:0-2427 GCA_049585375.1 Acidobacteriaceae bacterium | reverse complement strand
CCTGAAGGCGGTATGGGTTCCGAGGGTCGCGGGGATGCTGAGGAGTCCGGCGGTGCGATCGTGGGCTTCATCCTGGCAGGCATAGAGGACGTCGAAGCCGGCCACCCAGAAGAGGACAGCGGCGGTGAGGACGAGGATGCGCGGATCGAGGGAGCCGCGGATGGCGATCCACGCGCCGGAGGGGGCGATGCCGAGGGCGAGTCCCAGGAAGAGGTGGGACCAGCGGGTGAAGCGCTTGGTGTAGGAGTAGAGGAACAGGATTGCAAGGACAATCGGGGAGAGCAGCAGCGTGAGGCGGTTGAGCTGCGCGGCGGCGAGCAGAAAAACCGCGGACATCACGAGGGTGAATCCGGCGGCGAAGGTGCGGGTGAGCAGGCCGGCTGGGATGGCGCGCGTGCGGGTGCGGGGGTTGACGGCGTCGAGGTCGGCGTCGGCCCAGCGGTTAAAGGCCATCGCGGCGGAGCGGGCGGCGACCATGCAGACGACGATCCAGAGAAGCTTAATGGCGGGAATCCAGCCGTGGGCGGCGAGCATGGCGCCGGTGAGGGCGAAGGGGAGCGCAAAGATGGAGTGCTCCCACTTGATCATCTCGAGGGTGATGCGGATGGAGCGGAAGAGGGACATTGCCAGTTACAGGTTACAGCCGGGAGCCGGGTGCCGGGGGTAAGGCGCCAGAGTTCCGGGGAGGCAAAAGAAAACCCCACAGCGCCTGGGGCGATGTGGGGTTTGGGGGAAGAGTTCGGTTGACGGTTACTTGCCGGGCTTTTCGTTGCCGCCATTCGCGACCTGCAGATCGTTGGTTACGCTGAAAGCGCCGGGGACGGTATTGGCCTGGATGCCTGCAGCATTTTTATCCGCCTCGCTGTCCACAGTTCCATACAGGGTGATATGGCCGTTGGCCACCTGGATGCGAATGGGCTTCTCAGGATCAATGGCGTACTTGTTCAGAGACGGGAAGCCATAGATCCTGCGATAAGCCTCGATGCGGATCTGATTATCCATGGGCGAGAGTGGATCGATCTGAATGTTGTCGATGACGTCCTTGACGCCTTTGGTATTCGCAACCGCCGCAACCGCGTCGGAGGCGGCGATGGGGCCCGCGGCGTGACCGGCGAGCTCGACGACGCCGTTGTGGACCTGGACGGAGATTGCCTGGAAAGCGACGGGTACGTAGCCAAGCAGGCTGTAGGCAACGGTCTTAACTAATTTGTTCTGAAGTTGCTGGTCGGATATTTCAGGGCCGGCGACCTGAATTTCATCGCGGATGGCCTGAACGCCATGGACGTGGCGGATCTTCGAGTCGGCGCTCAACTTGTCGGAATACAGGTCGACGGTGCCGGTAAGAGTGGCGACGCCATTGGCCACGGTGGCCTGGACGTTTTTGAAATGCGAACCGCGAAGCGCTTTCTGCGCGGCAGCCTGAACGTTGTCCTGAGCAAATGCCGCAGGCACTCCAAGAGCCGCGGCAAGAATAAACAGCAGGGTCTTCTTCATGGTTTTCTCCTGGCCGTCTCGAAGATTTTGGGGATCTCCGGCGGGAACGTGATGCGCCGGGAGGACGGCCTTTCCACTACTTCAGACACGGGAACAGGGGGTTTGGATGCGCGCCAGGAAGCGAAATCCGGCGGGTTCCAGGCGGATTTACGGGTTTGAACGCAATGATTTTTTGAATCCCGGCGGGGGGCGGGAAGGCTTAGTGGTAGCGGCGGCGGAGGCGGAAGATGAGGGAGAAGACGCCGGATTCGTCGCGAACAGCCAGGACCGAGATGTCGGGGGTGAGTCGCCATTCGCCCTGGATGAGCTGCTCGGCGGTGGAGTTGACATTGGTGGCATAGGTGAGGGTGGCTTGTTTGGAGATGGGCTCCTCGATGGTGATACGGGCGGTGGCATTGCCAATGCCGGAGACGAAGGTGGGGTCGATGCGCACGCTGCCGCCGCCGAAGAGTTTCTGGATGCGGTTGCTGATGGTGGCATTGAGGGCGCCGCCGAGGAGGGAGTCGGCGGTGGAATTGACGCCGGCCTGCTGTTCCTCAGTGGAGTAGATCTGCTGCTCTTCCTGGGTGCGGCCCATGGCGAGCAGGGAGAAGATGTCCTGCTCAGAGAGGGGCGGCTCGGAGCGGAAGGTTGGAGTGAGCTTGGAAGAGGTTCCCTGGAGGGAGATGGTGATGGTGTAGTCCTCGACATTGGTGGTGGCGGTTACATCGACGACGGGCTGGATGCGGACGGGGTTGCTGAAGTAGATTTCGCCGTGCTGCAGCTCGAATTTTTCGCCATTGAAGGTAGCGGTGCCCTCGGTAATGGTGACGCGGCCAAGGACGGTAGGTTGAGCGAGCGTGCCGCGGATGGCGAGGTCGACATTGCCGGCGAGACGAGCGAAGGAATTCTGGAAGTTGAGCGAGGGCGCGGAGGCGATGTGGACGTCGAGAC
>JBAUZR010000373.1:0-18623 GCA_049585375.1 Acidobacteriaceae bacterium | reverse complement strand
AAGTCCTTCAGGTGAATGGTATGCTCCCCTTCATCCTGGAGTGCAAAATTGGCGACTTTGTCGTTGATCTCCATGTCTTCCCTCGTTAAACGATGCATCGCCCGTTATTGCGCGCACCATTATGATTGTTTCGTAGCATTGAGGATTATGTCACGGGTTCGTTGCAGTAAGGTTGCGATAGCGTTGTGCGCCATGACGACCCTGGGCTGCGCCTTGCCTGCGCGGGCGCAGTATCCGGGCCGCGTTGACACCAGCTCCGCCGCCGATGCAAGCCATCTCCGCGCCACCGCCATCGTGGAATATACCGGCGATCTGTCCCATATGAAAGCCAGCCGCCTCATCCCGATCGCCGTATGGGACGGCTTGCAGTTCCAGCCCGGATCCCTCTACCTCGCCGATCCCGCCCCCCTGGCCGTGCTTTCCGGCACCCAATATGAGTTGGAGGCGGATGGCCGGCCGAAGGGCTTTTACAACATCAAAAACTCGGAGAGCCTGGCCGGTCTGTGGATCGGTGTCGGGGGATACGAGGCCCCGCAGGTATTCCACGCAAAGCTGCAGCGCGCAAAGGTCATGCCCTACGTCGTCGGCGGCGTCGATCCGGATAAGCCTCACTTCGCTCACCGCCCGGCCGATGAACAGCAGCAGGCACAAAACACCGCCGGCGCACCGCCCGTCGATCCCGACCGCCCCACCCTCCACGAGCGCCCGAGCAGCAACGACAGTTCGAGCTCAGGAAATACCGCCGAGGATGCCGATTCCGATCGCCCGACCTTCCACCGGCAGACCGAATCAACGGCCAATACCTCCGGCGCTGCGCAACCACCCGTCGATCCGGACCGGCCGCGCCTCGATTACACCACCCCGAAGGAACAGGAAAAACTCGATGCGCCCGACGCCCTCTCCGGAATTCCCGCGGAGATGAACCAGGTCGTCGCCGTCTCCGATCCGAAGACCACCGATTCAGAGTCCTGGACCTTCAGCTGGCCGAATCCCGATGACGCTGCAAAAATGAAGGCCGATCTGGAACAGGCAGCAGAACAGGCGCTCGCGCCGCCCCCGCCCCCGCCCGCGAAAACCAGCACCGCGCGGCACAGTGCCCATGCGAAGAAGCCCGTTGCGCCTGCCGCGCCGATGCTCACCGACGAGGAATTCAAAGTCTTCAGCCTGAGCTTTGGCGGCGGCGCGGCCATGGTGCTTTCCGCCCACACCACATCCGTTCCGGCGAAATACGTCACCGTCATCGCCCAGCCCGATTTCTACGGGAACGCTCAGGTGCTCCTGAAGCATGTCACTGCCGACGGCGATCTGGATGTTTCCCCGCGGATGCGCCTCATCGATGCTGTCGACCCGCGCGGCGACGGCACGGCCGATCTCCTCTTCGAGCTCCGCGGCCGCACCTTCCGGCAGTTCGCCCTCTATCGCATCGCCGGCGGCCAGGCCACTCAGGACTTCATCACCCAGCCCAGCGCCAACTAGTTCCTTCTACGGTTACAGTTTCGGCAGCTGGCTGGTATCCCAGCCACCACCCAGCGCCCGAATCAGCTGCACACTGGCAACAAACTGCCGTGTCGCAATATCGGCCTGGGTCCGCTCGTTGGTCAGTTGGACAGTCTGTGCCGTCAGCACTTCCAGATACGTCGTCACCCCGCCCTTATATCGATGGGTGCTGATCAGCAAAGATCGTCTTGCCGATTCCACCGCTGCTTCGTTCGCCACCGACTCCTGATCCAGAATGCGCAGTGCCGCCAGATTGTCTTCCACATCCTGAAACGCGGCCAGAACCGTCTGGCGGTAGTTCGCCACCTGCTGCTCGTAGGCGTCGCGCGCCTGCTGGGTAATGGCATGCCGCCGGCCCGCGTCGAACAGCAGTTCCACCGCCGACGCGCCCAGCGACCACATCTCGCTCGGACCCTGAATCAGCGTTCCCGGATTCCCACTCAGGAATCCGCCCGTCCCGGTCAGGGAAACGTTCGGATAGTAAGCGGTGATCGCGATTCCGATCTGCGCATTGGCCGCATCCACCTGTCTCTCCGCAGCCGCAATATCAGGCCTGCGTTCCAGCAACTGTGACGGGACTCCCACCGGAATCTCCGGAATGTGGTTACCCAGCGGCATCGCCGGCAAACTGAAAACTGACGCCGGCACCCCAATCAGCGTGGCAATCGCGTGCTCGTACTGCGCCCGCGCAACACTTACATCGATATCCTGTGCGCGCGTTGTGTCCAGCTGCGTCTGCGCCAGCGCCACATCCGATTCCGTCGCCACGCCGCCCTTGAACCGGACCTGCGTCAGTTGCAGATACGATTCATACGCGATCACGGTATTGTCCAGCAGCTGCTTCTGCGAGTCCAGGCCCCGCATTTCAAAGTAGTCAGCCGCCAGTTCCGCACGCAAACTCAGCTCGACGTTCGCCAGCAGGGCCGCGGAAGCCTGCGCGTTCGCACGCACCTGCTCAACCGTCCGCCGTACCTGTCCCCATAAATCCGGCTCCCACTGCGCCTGGCCGGCCACGCTGAAGGTGTTGAACTGGTAGTTCGTTACCCCCTTCACCGTATTCGACTGGTTGTTCGACTCCCGCGTGCGCCCGGCCGACAGACCCGCCGAAAGCGTCGGATAGTACTGCGACCGTGCCACCGCTACCTGCTCGCGCGCCTGCTGATACTGCTCCATGGCCACGCGCAGAGTCTGATTGGAGACCGCAATCTTGCCTTCCAGCTCGTTCAGCTCCGGATCGCCGTACGTCTCCCACCACGGCCCGCGCAAAACGCTGTCGCTCGGCTCCGTCTGCTTCCAGCTCCCGTTCGGCGGATTCGGCGGCGGTACCGCGTTCTCCTTCCACTCCGGTGCATTCGGCGCATTCGGCCGATGATAGTTCGGGCCCACCGTGCATCCGGCCACCAGCAGCAACACCGCTGATGCAGCCGCTCCTGTCGGGAGATGACGCCTCACGCGCCGCCCCCCTCAGGACCATGGGAGCCCTCGGTTTGCTGCGGCGCGCCCGGAATGCCGCCTTCGTTGTTCGGCTGCACCACCCGCACCGTCTCCCCATCCACAATTGAGTCGGGAGGGTTCTGTACGACCAGGTCGTCCGGTTGGAGTCCTTCGGTGACCTGGACCACCTTGCCGTCGTTCTGCCCGATGGTGACCGGCACCAGCTTCGCCTTGTTCCCGTTCACTACCGTCACCACCCGCAGACCTTCCTGGCGGAACAGCAGCGTGGAGACCGGCAGGATCAGCGTCTGCTTCACGACCTTCACGCGGAAGTGAACCTCGGTGTACGCACCCGGCACCAGCGAACCGCCCGGATTGGGCACATCCACTTCAACCAGCAGAGTCCGGGAAGTGGGATCGATAGCCCGCGCCGTCCGCACCACCTTGCCCTGGAACTCACGGCCGGGAAACTCGCTGAGAGTCAGATACGCCGGAGTGCCCGGCTCGCAGTTCGGCGAATCGGGCTGCGGCACGTTCACGTAGACGCGCATCACATGCTCGTCGTCCATGTGAAACATCTCCCGGCCACCCGTGCCCCCTGCACCGGCATTGATCAGCGTCCCTATATCCACATCGCGCGCCGTCACCACCCCGGTGAACGGGGCATAGATCTTCTCGAATCCGACCATCTGCTCCAGGCGATCGACATTGGCCTGAGCCGATTTCACCTGGGTATTGGTGGAAGCCTGCTGCGTGACGAAATTCTCCGTGTCCTGCGTATCAACTGCATTCTGAGCGAGCAGGTCGGTATAACGCTTCGCCTGCCGTTTTGCATATCCGGCATTGGCTTCCGATGTCAGCAGGTCGGCCTTCGCCTGCGCCAGCTGCTGATCCACTTCCGGGCTCGCGATGGTTGCCAGCAGCTGCCCCTTGCGCACGTGCGCGCCGATATCGAAATACCACTTCTCAAGGTACCCGTCGGTCCGCGCGTAAATCGGCGAATCCACATACGCGAACATGTTGCCCGGCAGCACGATTTCCTGGTTTGGCTCGCCCAGTTGCGGCTTATCCACCACCACATCGGCCAGCGCCAGATCAGTCGTCCTTTGCGCCAGCTGCTTTTCCGCCCGCAAACGCGGCACAATCCCGGTCGCCGCCGCCACTACCGCGATCACCAGCAGCACCGCCAGCAGGATCAGCGCCCCCCGCCCGGTCAGCGCCGGACGCTCCCCGGTCTTTCCCGGCTTTTGCTCACTTTCGCTCATGCTTCACTCCCCGCCATAGCGTGGTGCCCGTGACGCTTCGCTTCGCGCTCTTTGCGCTTCCGTTCCAGCCGTCCATGCATCACGCTGAACACGGTTGGCACGAAAAGCAGCGTCGAAACCGTGGCGAACAACAATCCACCGATCACCGCCCGCCCCAGCGGCGCATTCTGCTCGCCACCCGAACCCAGTCCCAGCGACATCGGAACCATGCCGAGTATCATGGCCAGCGCGGTCATCAGGACCGGCCGGAAGCGTACATAGCCCGCGTTCAATGCCGACAGCGACGCGTCTCCCACCGTCTCTTCCAGCTGCTCCCGCGCAAAGCTGACCACCAAAATGGAGTTCGACGTCGCCACCCCCATGCACATGATCGCCCCGGTCAGCGCCGGAACGCTGAGCCGGGTGTGGGTCAGGAACAGGAACCATACAATGCCAGAAATCGCCGCCGGCAACGCCGTCACAATAATGAACGGATCGAGCCACGACTGGAAATTGATCACGATCAGCAGATAGACCAGCACGATCGAACCAAGCAGCCCCAGCAGCAGCCCCCGGAAAGCCGTGGTCATCGTTTGCACCTGCCCGCGGATGACCAGCCGTGATCCCCGCGGCAGATGCGCCTTTTCCCGGTCAACGATTTTCTGGATGTTTCTGCTCACGCTGGCCAGGTCCGTCCCCGCTACATTGCCGTAAATATCGAGCACCGGGCTGATGTTGTAGTGCGTCACCATCCCCATCTCTTCACCTGGCACGACCGAGGCCACGTTGCCCAGAATCTGGATCGGCTGTCCCCCCACCGGTCCCGTGCTGCCCGGCGGCAGCCCCGCGCCATTCGAGGCGCTGTTCGGAGGCAGTCCTCCTGCGCCGCTCCCCGACGTCACCGGAATATTACTCAGGTCCTGCATCGTGTCCAGGTCGTATTGCTGCGACTGCGCGACGATGTCGTACTCCACCCCGTTGCGCGGATCCAGATAAAACGTCGGCGACGTCTGGAAACTGCCGCTGCTGGCCACCAGCAGGCTCTGCGCCACATCACGTTCTTCCAGATTCGTGCTCTCCGCCAGACTGCGGTTCACATCAATCGTCAGTTTTGGGTTGTCGAAGGGCTGCTGGATGCGCAGGCCCGCCGTTCCCGGCACATATTTGATTTCGTTCAGCAGCCGATTCGCCACCTGCCGGTTCCCTTCCAGATCCGGACCCACGATCTGGACATCGATCGGCGACGGCAGCCCGAAGTTCAGAATCTGCGTCACCATATCGACCGGCAAGGTGAAAAACTCAATTCCCGGGAACTTCCTCGGCAATTCCTCCCGCAGCTTTGCCACGTAATCGTCCGTCGGACGATGATGCTCCGTCAGGGAAACCTGGATGTCCGCATCCGCCGGTCCAATCGGCGCTGAGTTCGAGTAGGTGGTGTTGATCCCCGAATATGGAAGCCCGATGTTGTCGATGATCGTCACCAGTTCGTTCTTCGGAATCTCCTGGCGGATCGTATTGTCGATGCGGTCGCACAGCGCCGCCATGTCCTCGATGCGCGTCCCCGTCCGCGCCCGCACGTGCAGCTTGAACTGCCCGCTGTCCACCGACGGAAAGAAATCCTCCCCCAAAAACGGGTACAGTACCGCTGCCGATCCCATGGTGAAAACGAAAAACAGGATCATGAACAGCCCGGCATGATGGATACACAGCTCCAGAATGCTGCGGTAGCCGCTGCGGATCTTCTCGAAGTGATGCTCGAATCCCACCTGAAAACGCGTGAATGGATTCCGGCTTTGCAGCTTCCGTTCGCCCTCCACCGGATCGTGCTCGTGCAGCAGGTACCGCGCCATCGTCGGTACCACCGTGCGCGACAGCAGATACGACGCCAGCATCGCAAACACCACCGCCTCGGCCAGCGGCACAAACAGATAGCGCGCCACACCGCCCAGAAAGAACATGGGCACGAACACGATACAGATGGAAATCGTCGCCACCAGCGCTGGCACCGCGATCTGCGCCGCCCCGTCCAGAATGGCCTGCTCGATCGCCTTGCCCTGCTCCAGGTTGCGGTTGATGTTCTCGATCTCCACCGTGCCATCGTCCACCAGGATGCCCACCGCCAAAGCGAGGCCGCCCAGCGTCATGATGTTGATCGTCTCGCCCAGCCCCCGCAGCACCAGCAGCGACGTCAGAATCGACAGCGGGATCGAGACCGCGATGATCAGCGTGCTCCGCCAGCTTCCCAGGAATATCAGGATCATCAGAGCGGTCAGCACCGCCGCGATGATCGCTTCCTGCACCACGTCGTCAATCGAGGCTTTGACGAAAATCGACTGGTCCGACAGCGGCGTGATCTTCAGCTGCGGCGGCAGCTGAGACTTCAGCGAAGCGACCCGGGCCAGCACACCTTTGATGATGTCCAGGGTCGAAGCGTTCCCCGTCTTGATCACCGACAGCAGCGACGCCCGCTGCCCGTCCACACGCACAATGTTTGTCTGCGGCGGAGAACCGAACTCCACATGCGCAACATCGCGGATGTACACCATCGCCCCATTCACCTGGCGAATCGGAAGATCGTTCAGCCCCGCAATCGACTGCGGCGCCGCGTTCGTCTCCAGCTGGTATTCGAACGGACCCACCTTGATCGTCCCTGAAGGCAGAATCAGATTCTGCGCGGCGATCGTGTTGACCACATCTGCAGGAGAAAGCCCTTTCGCCTGCAGCGCCGGCAGGTTCAGATCCACCTGCACCTGCCGTTCCTTGCCGCCGTAGGGGTAGGGAACGCCGGCGCCCGGCACCGTCACCAGCTCGGTGCGGATAAAGTTCAGGCCGTAATCATTCAGCTGCGCTTCCGTCAGCCCCTGTCCGGAAAGTCCCAGCTGAATAATCGGAACACTCGATGCGTTGTACTGAATAATCAGCGGAGGCGTCGTGCCCGCGGGCATCTGGCGGATCTGCGTCTGCGCGATGGCCGTTACCTGCGCCACCGCGTCCCCGATGTTCACCCCCGGCTGGAAATAGATCTTGATGATCGACCGGCCGTTCACCGACATCGACTCGATATGCTCGATGTCGTTGACCGTCGTCGTCAGCGACCGCTCGCTCAGCGTCACGAGTCGGTTCGCCATTTGATCCGGCGAAAAACCCGTGTACTGCCAGATCATCGCCACAACCGGAATGTCAATATTCGGAAAAATGTCCACTGGCATCGTCATAATGGCCAGCGGTCCCATAATCATCAGCAGGAGCGCAAGAACGGCGAATGTGTATGGCCGTCGCAGCGCGAGGCGGACTATCCACATAGCGCGTCAGTGTCTCCTGCGGCTTTCCGCCCTTCCGGCGGCGCAATCTCTTCCATGGAAGTGGTGCGATTCGGACTTATTTTCAATTTCAGAGGCAATAATTGCGGCTTCCTACAGTATCTATCCTCGGCCTGTCCGGGAGGAATGGCTTATGCCTTAGGAGACGGCCTGGCTTTCCAAAAAGTCTTGCCGGCCATCAATTTGTATCGTATCAACCCGATGATTCAACTACCCGGGTCGATTCAATTTTCCCTCATCCCGCCCGCTACAGGTTCAGCCTCTTGAAAATACGGCCAGGAACACTGCGCACCACCAGCATAATCAGTCCCCAGAAGGGCGGCACATAGGCGACATCCTTGCGCCCGTCAATCGCTTTCAGAACATGCCGCGCCACTGCGGAGGGCTGCGCGAACAGCGCATTCTGTGCCAGATGCGCCGTCATCGGCGTGGCCACAAAACCCGGCTTGATCGTCAGCACCTGCACCCCCGCCCGGTCGATCCGATTGCGCACCCCGTCCAGAAACACATTCAACCCGCCCTTGGATGCGCCATAGACATAATTGCTCTTGCGTCCCCGATCCCCAGCAACTGACGAAATCACCGCAATCGTTCCCCGCCGCTCCGCCTCGAAATAATTCGCCAGCCACGTCACCAGCGAAACCGCCGAGAGAAAATTCGTCCGCAGAACCGCTTCCGCCACGCTGTAATCCTGTTCCGCCTCCGCCTGATCTCCCAAAACTCCATGAGCCACCAGCGCGATATCGATCCCCCCCAGCGTCGCCACAGCCCGCGACAGCAGCGCCGGATGCCCGGCCGTATCGTCCAGATCCGCGACCTGCCCGCTCCCCTGCGCCGCCCCGCGCGTCAGCAGATCCGCGGACACCGCCCCCAGCTTCGCCGCATTTCGCGCCACCAGAAAAAAGCTCGCGCCCTGCTCGGCCATCAGACGCAGCGTGGCCTCCGCAATCGCCGACGTCGCACCCAGGGCCAGAACCCGCCGCGGCGCCCCCGCAGCCTTAGCCATCGAGCGGCCTCCGTCCCGTCACCCTCTGCCAAAACGCCGAGTCGAATCCCGGATCCACATACCGGGCAAATTCCTGCCACCGCGGATAAAACGTCTGGAACTGTTCCGCCGTCATCCGCGCGTCCTTGGCCGAATACATCCGGCCCCCATGCTCCAGCGTGATCCGCGCCAGCCGCTCCACCAGATCGAAGCTCACTTCCCGCCGTATCGGAAAATCCAGCGCCAGCATCACCCCCGGCCTCGGAAACGACATCATCCCCACCGACGGCGCCTCGCCGAAAAACTTGATCACCGCCAGAAACGATGCCAGCCCCGACTTCGTGATTGCTTTCAGAATCTCGGTCATCCCCTCCCGCCCGCTCGCCGGCGGTATCACGTTCTGGAACTGCAGCAGCCCCTGCCGCCCATACATCCGGTTCCAGCGCTGCACCGCATCCAGCGGGTAGAAAAACGGCTCATAATCCACCAGCGCCGCCTTCTGCTTCCCAATCTGCCTGTGGAAGTAAAGGCTGTTGAACGCCGCCATCGACCAGCGGTTCAGCGCAATCGCCGGCAGATCCATGGGGAACACCAGTTTCGGCGGCTGGCTCTTCGTCAGCGGCCCCGGCTCCTGCGCGTGATCCCCCTGCATGAAAATCCCCCGCGCGAAGTTGCGCCCTGTCGACACGCAGTCGATCCATGCCACTGTGTACTCGCTGGTCGCCGCTTGCGAGAGCCCAAAGAACTCATCGATCCCGTGGAACTTCTCGCCTCGATACGCGATCTTCCGCGACATGATCGGACGCAGCCGAATCTCCGCCCACGTCATCAGCCCTGTCAGCCCCATGCCCCCGATCGTCACCGCAAACCACTCCGGATTCTCGACCGGACTGCACACGAACCGCGCCCCATCCGACCGCACCAGCTCAAACCGCAGCACATGCCGGCCAAAGGACCCCGCCACGTGGTGGTTCTTGCCGTGAATATCGTTGGCGATGGCGCCGCCTACCGTCACATATTTCGTCCCCGGCGTCACCGGCAGAAAGAATCCCCGCGGCACCGCGAAATCCAGAATCTGCTGCAGCGACACGCCCGTCTCACAGCGGAGGACTCCCGTCGCCGCGTCGAAGTGCAGCAGCCGGTCCATCCCCGAGGTCTTCAGCAGCGTGCCGTGGTCCAGCAGGCACACGTCGCCGTAGCTCCGCCCCAGCCCCACCGGCAATACCTTCGTCGCCGGCGCCTGCGGCAGCGGAAAATCCGTGGTCCAGTGCAGCGGAACCACTTCGGCCTGCATTCTTGGATAACGGCCCCAGGATTCAAATTGCGGAGCCTGTTTGGAGTTGGTGCCGGAACTGCCCATGAGGTCTCACTTCCTGTTGCTAAAAAACGGCAAGAGCTGCAATGGCGGCCACCGCCAGGCCGATCAGCAGGCTCGTGCGGTCGGTCAGCGCGAAAATAACCGGATCTTCGTTCAGCTGCCCCCGCGAGGCCAGCAGCCACACGCGGCTCAGCCACAGAATCATCAGTGGCGTAATCAGCCACAGCCGGCTCGCGTGCTGGTACAAAGCAGTGACCTCGTGCGCGCCAATGTAAAACGAAAACACCACCACCGAGGCATATGCGCTGGCCGTGCCGAAACTGCGCATCTGCTCGATGTCCACCAGCAGATACCCCCGCCCGTTGGCCAGCGTCTGCCCGCGTGCCCGCGTATTCTGGAGCTCGCTGAACCGCTTCACCATCGCCAGGCTCAGAAACAGAAACAGCGCAAACGCGCCTAACCACGGCGAAATCAAAACCCGCGTCGCCGCCGAGCCCGCCAGCATGCGCAGCGTGTACAGCCCCGACAGCAGGATCACATCCACCAGCACCACCCGCTTGAAATACAGCGAATACGACAGCGTGGTCGCCAGATAGACCAGCAGCCAGCCCAGAAACGCCCAGGGCAGCAGCAGAACCGCGATTGCCAGCGAACCCGCCAGTAGCCCTGCACTCAGCGCCACTCCGGCGCTCACAGAGAGATCCCCCGCGGCGAAGGGACGCAGCCGCTTCGAAGGATGCCTCCGGTCGGCCTCAATATCCAGCAGATCGTTCGCAATGTACGTTGCTGAGGCGCAGAGGCTAAAGCTCAGGAAGGCCAGCAGTGCATCCAGCACCACCTGCGTCCGCAGCACGTGCGCCAGCACCATCGGTACGAAGATCAGCACATTCTTCGCCCACTGGTGCAGCCGAACCGCCTTCCGAATAGCCCGTACCGGCGCGGCCCGCTCCCGGAATTCCCTCTCCACTTCGATGCCCCGCAGCCGCAGGCGCGCCCGCAACCCAGGGTTAGGATTCGCCAGCATCGCCGTGCCCGCGTGCTGCAGCAGCGGGACATCCGGCGATCCGTTCCCGACGTAGTCGTAGCCCTCGTCTCCGAACCTCTGCCGCAGACTCTCCAGCTTGTTGCCCGCCGTCAGATTGGTCCGCCCATCGCTGGCCAGCACGCCATCGAAAAAGCCGAGATGCTCGGCGATCCGCTCCGCCAGCTGGCGATCGGCGCCAGTCGCCAGATACAGCCGCCGTCCATCGCCCCGCTCGCTCTCCAGATACTCCACCAGCGCCCGGTTGTAAGGCAGGTGCCGCACGTCCAGCTGGACCCGCCGTCCCACCTCCGCCTTCACCGCCGCCTTGCCCCGCGTCATCCACAGCGGAACCTGCAGCAGTGCCAGCGGCTGGCTCCGCGCCAGCACCAGCAGTGAATCCATCAGCGTGTCGCTCTTGACCAGCGTTCCGTCCAGATCCACGCACAGGGGCCGACGCGACACTCCGGACGTCGACGGCTGCGGGATCACCTGGCTCAAGGAAGCTTCTCCTATGATTCCGGTTGCAGGATCGGGGAACCTGATCCAGGCCCGCGACCAGCCCGGCTGCGCTCCCTCCCGGACGAGAACGTTTGCGGAAATTCAGCGCAAGTATAGCATCGGGACTTTGCGTTTCTGCCCGCGGGTATCTCGACCGATACACCCCGCTGCCTTCCGTTTCCGGAGCCCGTTTCGCGACCGCCCGGACTGCTACTGCGCCAGGCTCTTCTCCAGAACTGTTTCGCTGGTCTCTGCCTTCTTCTCCACGCGGCGCTCCGGGAAATAAGCGTTGATCACATACTGCTCCAGCATCCGCTGCGTGTTGAAGAACGACCCGTTCAGCGCGATCGTCGAGCGCATCACCCGCCGCCACTGCCCCTGGTCCTTGTAGAACATCGGCAGGATCACCTTCTCCAGGTGGTCGTAGAGCGACTCGGCTTCTCCGGCTTCTTCGTCGTGGTCGTCGATCGCCCATCCTGTCACGCCTTCAATCCATCCCTCGATCCACCAGCCGTCCAGCACGCTCAGGCTGGGTACTCCGTTCAGAGCAGCCTTCATGCCGCTCGTCCCCGAAGCCTCATAAGGCCGACGCGGCGTGTTCAGCCACAGATCCACACCACCCGTCAGCAGCGCGCCCAGCTTCCACGCATAGTTTTCGATGTAGACAATCTTCAGCGCGCTCTCGCTCAGCTCATGCGACAGCTCGATGACCCTCCGGATCTTCGCCTTGCCAGGCTCATCGGCCGGATGCGCCTTGCCGGCATACACAATCTGCATCCCGCCCTGCTGCTCGGCCAGGCGCCGCAGCCGCTCCGGATCCGTCAACAAAAAGTCGGCCCGTTTGTACGTCGCCGCCCGCCGGGCAAAGCCCACCGTAAAGACGTCGGGCTGCAGCGCCACTCCGGTCCGCTCGCGCACCGCCTCCAGCAGCACCTGCTTCGCGGCGGCATGGGCCTCCACGATCTCGTTCTCAGGAATGTCAATCGCGTAGCGCAGCGTTACGTTATCCTGCCGCCACCGCGGCAGATGCTTGTCGAAAATCGCCTGCACCGCCGGCGCCGTCCACGTGCCCGCATGCACCCCGTTGGTGATCGCGTCGATCGTGTAATCCGGGAACATCTGGCGCGACACCTTGCCGTGCTGCATGGCCACTCCGTTCACAAAACGCGAGAAGCGCAGCGCCACATACGTCATGTTCAGCAGACCGTCGTGGAAACACCCAAAGCGCTCCAGCATCCCCGCCCGCTCTGCGCCCAGGATGCGATACGCCTGCTCGCCCGAGAAGCGATCGTGCCCGGCCGGAACCGGTGTGTGCGTCGTGAACACGCAGCGGCGGCGCACCGCCTCCAGATTGCGCTCCGTCGCCGTCTGCAGCCCGGCCCCGTGCAGCTCCTGTTCCAAAATGGGAATCGTCAGCAGCGCCGCATGCCCTTCGTTCATGTGATACACCGAAGGCTCATATTCCAGCGCGCGCAGCATCCGCGCTCCGCCGATCCCCAGAATCGCCTCCTGGCGAAGCCGGTAATCCGCGTCGCCGCCATACAGCGAATCCGTGATCGTGCGATCCCGCGGATCGTTCTGCTCCAGATCCGTATCCAGAAAATAAATGGGGATGCGATGCCCGGTCACGCCTTCCATCTCATACCGCCAGGCGCGCACCGCTACCGGCCGCCCTTCGATCGTCACCGTGACAACCGGATCTTCTCCCGCCAGCACCGCTTCCGGCTTCCACGGTTGCGGCTCCTCCGTCTGGATGCCGGTGGCATCCAGATGCTGCTGAAAATAACCCTTCCGGTGCGCCAGCGTCACCGCCGCCAGGGGCAGCCCCATATCAGCCGCCGCCCGCAGCGTGTCGCCGGCCAGAACCCCAAGACCGCCGCTGTAGGTCGGAAACTCCGGCAGAACGGCGATCTCCATCGAGAAATAGGCGACCATGCCGCCCTCGCCTGACTCCTCCGGGGAAGAAAATTGCGAACGAGTGATAAAACGCATCGTGTGAACGTGTTCTCCGGCCCAGCGCAGGCGCCCGTCTCAACAGAATAAGACAACTTCCCTGCTTCGGTCGCTGCCTGAACCTATCGTTGTGATTGTTACATCGGCGCCAAAGTCGCCGGTATGACCCTTCGGTGGAATCCTTTCACCCCATGAATGTTCGTTTCCTCCCTACGACCGCTCATCCCCCGATGGACCATAAATCGCCGGGACTTTGCTCCCCATCGGCCGCAAATACGTCGTCAGCTGCCCGCGATGGTGGATCGCATCGAAAAGGATCATCCACAGAAATTCGCTCACCAGTTGCTCCGAAACCATCTTCCCCTGGTAGTAAAACTGCGCCTTGCGATCCCACGCAGCGTCGTCCATAGAAGCCACGCGATCCGTCAGCTCGTCATACCAGGCCTCAAACATTGAAATCATTTTGTCGAGCGGCGGAGCCGGCTCGGTTCGCCACTCCGCGCGTCCCTCCTTCACCGCTTCCAGACACGGTCGCAGTTCCGACGTCAGCGTCCACACCAGTTGCTCCGCCGAAGGCGACCGCTCGTGCGGCTTGTACTGCACCTTGTCAGCAGGCACCGCTCCCAGCACCTTCAGAAAAACCGGCTGCTCCATCCGCCGCCGCTTCAGATAAAACTCTCGCAGTGTCAGGATCCCTCCTCCGCAACGGCATGCGCGGCCGCCGACGCTCGGCTGCGATAGATCTCGGCATCAATCCCTGTCGCCGCCCGATAATCCGCTCCCAGCCGGGCCGCAAACTCCGTAGCTTTCTCCGCTTCCACCAGATTCACCGTACACCCGCCGAACCCGCCCCCGGTCAGCCGCGCGCCAATCAGCCCCGGCAGACGATTCGCAGCCGCGACCATGATGTCGGCCTCCTCGCAGCTCGCCTCGAAGTCATCCCTGTAACTGGCATGGGCCGCCGCCATCAGATTGCCCAGCTTCTGCAAATTCCCCGTTTCCAGCGCATCCGCCGCCGCCACCGTCCGCAGGTTCTCTGTCACCACATGCCGACAGCGTCGCAGAACATTATCCGGCATCTCTCCCCCCCACTGCTCCAGATCCTCAAGCGTCGCATCCCGCAACAACTGGATTTCCGCCCGGTGCCGGCGCAGAATCTCCGTCCCTTCCTCGACTTCCGCCCGCCGCGTCGCATACTCACCGCCCGCAATCGAATGCTTCACCATCGTGTTGGCGATCACCAGGCTCACATGTTTCGGAATCGGCGCCAGCCGGTACTCCAGCGACCGGCAATCCAGCAGCAGCGCATGGTCCTCCGCCCCATTGCAGGCGATGAACTGGTCCATAATTCCGCACGACGCGCCCACGTACACGTTCTCCGCCCGCTGGCACAGCTTCGCAATTTCTTCCCGTGTCGGCGCCGCCTGGCTTGCCCTGCTTAAAGCCGCCAGCGCCGTCGCCACCTCAATTGACGCCGACGAGCTCAGCCCCGCCCCCAGCGGTACATCCCCCACGATGCTCAGGCTCGACGGCCCCACCGCATAACCCGCCTGGCGCAGAACCCAAATCACCCCCAGCGGATACGCCGACCACTGCCCGTTCCCTTTCGCCGGCAGCTTCTCCAGCGTGTGGCTCACCTCTTCCTGAAAATTCTCTGACCAGACCACCATCCGCCCATCGTCCCGCGGCGAGATCGCCACCAGTGTGCCGAAATCGATCGCCGCCGGCATCACGAACCCCCCGGAATAATCGGTGTGCTCGCCGATCAGGTTCACCCGCCCCGGCGCAAGAAAAACCGCCGGAGCCGCACCGAACCTCTCCGCATGCACCTGCCTGAGCTTCTCGCTGTCCAGCATCGGGGCCTCTTTCTGAGCCAGGACTACTCGGTCCTGTGGACCGCAAAACGCAACTGCAATCGCCCAGTGTATCCGTTTGCATTCGCCCTTGCAGCCCCTCCTGTTCAGGGCATCGGGATTATTCCCCCGCGGCCCGCCGGATCCGCTCCCCAATCTCCTCAACCCAAACCAGATGCTCCGGCTTCATCAGCACCGATCGCAGCGCCGTCACCGTACTGTCCGCCCCCCCATCGGACCACCCCGTCCCGGCAAAGAACCGAGCCGGCAGATGCGCCAGCGCCAGGTGAAGCCCGCCCGCCGCCGCCCGATCAAAAACCTCCTGCGCCCGCCGTGACGACTCCTCCAGCGTCCCCGCCCGCACCGCCCAAACCACAATGTCCAGGTCCGGCTCCTGCCCCGCCACAAATCGCCCATCCTCGGCCAGCATCCGGTGCAGCCGCACAGCCGCTTCCCGACCCTGCTCCAGCCCCCGGGCAAATTCGCCGCCCCGCACCAACGGCAGCAGCCGCTCCGTCACCCACAACGCCACCGCCGACGCCCCAGCCCGCGAGCACTCCAGGCTGATCTCCCCCAGATGCAATTCGCTGGACGTGAAGTACGTGTACGGCGAATCGTGTTTGTACCACCGCCCCATCCCCGGATCACGAAACAGCACGCAACCGCACCCATACGGCTGCAGCCCGTGTTTGTGCGGATCGATCACCACCGAGTCCGCCTCGCCCATCCGCTCAAAAGCCCGCTCCGCCTCCGCTCCCAGCGTCGATACCAGCCGGAAATACCCCCCATACGCCGCGTCCACATGAACCCGGAACCCATACTTCTTCCGCAACTCGAGAATCCCATCCAGCGGATCCACCGCCCCCACCGCCGTCGTCCCAAGCGTCGCCACCACCGTTCCCACCGCGCCGCTCCGCACCGCGGCCTCCAGCGCGTTCAGGTCCATCCGCCCCCGAGCATCCGTCGCAACCGCCTCAAACGGAAGCTGCAGCACTCCGCTGATCCGCCCATGCGTGTAATGCGCCTGCTCTGACGCCACCACCGTCTTCCCGGGAGCCATCCGCCCCGCCACCCACAGCGCCTCCAGATTCGCGAACGTCCCCCCGCTCGTCAGGTGCCCCAGATACTCCGTCCACCCCACCATCCCCGCAAGCTCCCGCACCGCCTCCACTTCCATCCGCGAGCTCGCCCGCCCCCCATCCAGCGCGTGGTTGTTGGGATTCAGCATCATCGCCAGCGCATACGCCGCCCGCGCTGCCGGATGCGGCGGCTTCAGCATCTGCCCCGCATACAGCGGGTGAAAGTAGGGATAGTTATCGCCCAGCCGTCCCGCAGCCTCCTCCAGAACGGCTGAGGCACGGTCCATCGCCGGCGGCGCCAGCCGGGGATCGGGTAAATCTGAGAATTCCTCTTCCAGACGGCTCAGGGCGGCGGTCAGCAGGTCGAGCGAAAGATCGGTCATCGTGAGCCAGAATAACTCCCCGCCAGCGAGCCCACCGCTATGCTGCCACAGTCTTTAGCTCGCGCCGCCCGCCCAAAGGATCTCCACGGAACCTCTTCCGGAATCTGCTACAATGGCTCAGCGTTAGAAGAACCGGGCAAGAGCAGTCTTTCGCCTCGCCCAACAAAGCAGGATTTGCAGGTCTGCCAGTTTCGCTCCGATTCACTCCAGCGCAATTCAATCTCAGGAAATCGCAACAAAATGGAACAAGGTACTGTGAAGTGGTTTAACGACGCGAAGGGCTACGGCTTCATCTCGCGCCAGAACGGCGAAGATGTCTTCGTGCATTACTCCGCCATTTCAGCGAATGGCTTCAAGAGTCTGCAGGAAGGTCAGGCCGTGCAGTTCAACGTCGTGAAGGGGCCGAAAGGCTGGCAGGCAGCGGACGTACAGCCTCTGTAAAGACGCAACCAGTTTATAGAAAGTCACCAGCGGGCGAGCCTTGAGCTCGCCCGTTGTCGTTTTGCCGGGGCTCGCCATCCCCAACAGCCGCCCTTCCACCCTGGCATGATCTAATGAGTCGCCGCGTCGGCGAGACCCGGCACGCGTCCTCAAATATGCCCAGCGAACTCGACGATCCCCGCACCTACTTCGCCGCCGAACGCACCTTTCTCGCCTGGATCCGCACCGGCCTCGGCCTCATGGGCGTCGGCTTCGCTCTCGCCCGCTTCGGCCTCTTTCTCCGCGAGTTCCAGGCCACCCAGCACACTCCTCTCCGCCACTCCGGAGCCACCGTCGATTCCGGTGTCGCCCTCGTCGCCCTCGGCGTTCTGGTCAATCTCGCTGCCGTCTCTCAACACATCCGTACTGTGAAGGAACTCCGCACCGGCTCGTGGATCCCCGGCCGCAGCTCCACCAATGCCGTCATCCTCGCCCTGCTCCTGGCCCTCATCGGCATCGGCACCGGAGCCTGGCTCCTCCTGCTCCGCTAGCCAATCTGTAGCCCGTGGCCTGTGCCCTGTGGCCTGTACCCAGCACATGTCCCCCGTAACCTGCTCATGACCTTCGTTCCTTGAGTCCGCCCCGCAGTCCGGCCCACACTGGCTTCGTGCTGCTGAAGCTTCGCCTCAATCTCATGGAATCCGCCGTCAACGCCCTCGTCTGCTCCGCCGAGCGGAAGGCCCGCATCCCCGAGCACCTCTCCACCGGCCAGCGCGGTGAGCGCGCCGCCTTCTTCTGGCTCCGCCACCGCGGCTATACCGTCGTCGCCCGCTCCTGGCGCTCCGCCCGCGCCCCCGGTGACCTTGACCTCATCGCCTGGCAGCACACTCCGCGGGGCGACACCCTCTGCTTTATCGAAGTCAAAACCCGCACTACCCGCCTCGTCGCCCCCGCCCACTTTGCCGTCGACGATCGCAAGCGCCGCGTCCTTCGCCGCCTCGCCCGCCACTATCTGCACCAGCTTCCCGCCCGTCCCACTGACGCGCCGCCCACGGCCACCCGCTTCGATATTCTCTCCATCTACTTTGAGAAGAACACGCCCGCCGACTTCGAGCACTTCCCCGACGCCTTTGGCTGGGCCGAAGCCCCCCGCTGAACGAACCAAAAGCTAGCGGCTCCAGCTACAGGCCACCGGCTACCGGCTGTCTTTATACTGACTCCTGACCATGCCCAACTTCCTTCCCGTTGACGAGCAGCTCGACCTGCTCCAGAAAGGCGCCGCCGAAATCATCCGCCTCGAGGATCTCCGCGCGCGCCTCGAAAAATCCCGCCAAACCGGCACCCCCCTTCGCGTCAAAGCCGGATTCGATCCCACCGCTCCCGACCTCCACCTCGGCCATACCGTCCTCATGCGCAAGCTCAAGCACTTTCAGGACCTTGGCCACCAGGTCATCTTCCTGGTCGGTGACTTCACCTCCCTCATCGGCGACCCCTCCGGCCGCAACGTCACCCGCAAGCCCCTCACCCGCGAGCAGATCAATGCCAATGCGAAGACCTATACCGACCAGGTCTTCCGCATCCTCGACCGCGACAAAACCGAGGTCCGCTTCAACTC
>JBAUZR010000372.1:0-2116 GCA_049585375.1 Acidobacteriaceae bacterium | reverse complement strand
ATGCCACAGTCGGCGGCGTGTACGACCTCGTTGAGGAACTCCCACTCTGTCATCTGCGACTCGTGGAACTCGGCGTAGCTGCTGACGTTTTCGACCGCGACCGGAATCTCGACATAATCCTGCACCTCGCGGATGCGGGCTGCCGTGGTGCGGATGGCTTCAAAGGTGTAAGGCAGAGGCAGCAGATCGTGCGTGTAGCGGCCGTCCACACTGCCCCAGCAAAGGTGATCCGAGACCCACGGCGTTTTCGTGCGCCGAGTCAGATCCTTCAGCCGCCTCAGATGTTCGCGGTTCAGCGGCTGCGCCGAGCCGAAGTACATCGAAACTCCATGCTGGACAACCTGGTACTGATCGAGAATGCGATCGAGTATGGTCAGCGGGCGGCCGCCATCCACCATGTAGTTTTCGGAGATGATCTCAAACCAGTCGACGGCAGGTTTACGCGAGAGGATGTGGTCGTAATGCGGGATGCGCAAACCGATTCCCACACCGTAATTCGTGAAGGCGTTGAAGCGATTGGCTGGCATAGCGAACTCCTGCGGATGAAAAAGTGCGGCTGGAAACTCCGCCGGAGCGAAGCCTCCAGCGACACGGGGTGCTTAGATGAGGGAGGGTTTCGATCCGTCGGTTGCGCAACCTCCCTTGCCCTTGCAGCTGTTCTTGCCTTTGCAGCCGTTGTCGCTGCTCTTGCAGCCACCCTGGCCTTTACAGTCGTTCTTGCCCTTGCAGGAGTGCTTGGCGGTGCCGTCGGTCTGGCCATGCGCGAGCACGAGAACTCCCGCTCCGCCGGAGGCGTTTACGGCCGACGTGCCGTCGTGCTGCGCTGTCTGTGCGTTGAGGCGAGCCGACGTGCCGCCGAGAAGCCCGGCAACAGCGGCAGCGAGAGCAAGATGATGTACGGTGCTTGTCTTCATAAAGAGTACCTTCCTTCGGTTAGGCCGCGCCCTCTTCCGGGCTGGGCGTTGCTGACTCGGAATTCCGGGACGGGTACGCAGGAATTCCCACCCAGGCCGCTCGTTCTGTTGGTATACGGCCTGCTACGCCTATAGGAGCCCCGGCGGTGCACAGGGTTACATGGTGACGCGGAAAATCAAATCGAAAGGGCGCGCGACGGGTGGGATGCGGTGCACAATGCGGGAAACTCACCCAGAGGCTGTTTGCCTGACGGGTGATGAAAGCTGTGGCTGCATCTGTAACGATTCGTGGCCTCGTGGCTCCAATGAGCTGCAGTCAAGCTCTTGCCAGGCGGTCATGCTATGAACCCTGTAACAGCAGTTCCTGTCGGGAAACCCACAAAGCCGTTAAGCTGGCTGGTACGGGCCTTCGAACGCTTCTGCACCACGGTAACGTCCCTGCAAGCGCCGTTTCTGCTGGCCGTGCGGTTGTACTGGGGAGTGCAGTTCGCGCAGACGGGGTGGGGCAAGCTGCATCATCTGGCACAGGTTACGATTTTCTTCAGGAGCCTGGACATTCCGCTTCCAGCGTTCAGTGCCCACTTCGTTGCCGGTCTGGAGTTTGTGGGGGGAATATTCCTCATCGCCGGGCTGGCTACACGACTGGCGGGCTTTCTGCTGGCGGCCAACATGTTCGTCGCCTACTGGACCGCGGACCACGCGGCTCTCCTCTCGGTCTTTTCCAACCCTGGCAGTTTCTACGGAGCCGATCCATGGACGTTCCTTTTTGCCTCCCTGCTCGTTCTGATCTTCGGAGCGGGCTATTTTTCGCTGGATAGCGCAGTCGCGCGGCGCTGGAGGAAGCGGGCGTGAATCTGGTAGATACAAGGTCTCTGGAGCGGGACGAGGCAGAGATGATCGCTGCCATCCTGGCGGGCGACAGGGATCTCTACCACCGGCTCATCCAGCCCTACGAGCTCAGTGTTTATCGCATGGCGTTGTCTCTGGTGAAAAATGAGACGGAGGCGGAAGACGTCGCGCAGGAGGCCTTTCTGAAGGGCTTTCGCCATCTGGCGAATTTCCGCGCTGAGTCAAAGTTCAGCACCTGGCTGATCAGCATCACCCTGAACGAAGCTCGAAGACGGCTGCGCCAGCAGCGCACGGTGCGGATGGAGTCCCTCGACGAGTCTCCTGAGGAGGGAGGCAAAGTTTCGCCCGCGCTG
>JBAUZR010000371.1:0-4304 GCA_049585375.1 Acidobacteriaceae bacterium | reverse complement strand
CTGTTGAGTCGCGCGAAGAGCTTCTCGCCCTGCGCTGCAGCGTTGGCAAGTCCTTCGTGCTGAAGGACATCGAGCGTGGCGAGAGCGGCCGCGATGCATACCGGATTGCCGCCGAAGGTGGAAGCATGCGAGCCTGGCTTCCAGTCCATAATGGAGGCCTTCGTCATGCAGATGCCAAGCGGCATTCCCGACGCAATGCCTTTCGCCGAGCAGACGATGTCCGGCTCAACGCCGGTGTGTTCGATGGCCCACCATTTGCCGGTTCGTCCGGCGCCGGATTGGACCTCGTCGGCGACCAGCAGAATGCCGTATTTGTCGCAGATGCGGCGCAGCTCCTGCATGAAGACGGTGGGCGCGACCACGTAGCCGCCTTCGCCCTGAATCGGCTCGACGAAGATGGCAGCGACTTCTTCCGGGGGAAGAACGGTGTGGAAGAGCTTGTCCTCGATGTAACGCGCGCAGCCAAGGGCAAACGCCTCCTCCTCCTGCGGGCCGCCGGAACAGCCGCGATAGGCATATGGATAGCGAATGTGCGTGACGCCGGGAACCAGCGGAGCAAATCTCCGTTTTTGCTGGGGCTTGGACGCGGTGAGCGACAGCGCGCCCATGGTCCGCCCGTGGAAGGCGCCGAGGAAGGCGATGATGTTCTGGCGTCCGGTGTGATAGCGGGCGAGCTTGAGGGCGCACTCGATCGCTTCCGCTCCGGAGTTGCCGTAGTAGAAGCGGTGCGGTCCAGGCATGGGGGCGATGGCCGACAACCGTTCGGACAAGGTCACGAGCGACTCGTAGTAGAAATCGGTGCCGGACATGTGGATCAGCTCGCCGGCCTGCTTTTGAATGGCGGAGACGACGGACGGATGACAATGGCCGGTCGAGACAACGGCGATCCCGGCAGCGAAGTCGAGGAACTCATTGCCATCGACGTCTTCGACGCGAACGCCGCGGCCACGCTTCGCCACCAGCGGATAGGAACGGGTATAGCTGGGCGAGATGATGCGGTCGTCTGCGGCGACGATCCGTTTGGCCTCGGGGCCAGGCAGCGAGGTCTTCAACTTCGGTCCGTACTGAGCGAGAATCTCGGAGGTGGCAGTCATGGTTCTCTCCTTGCGGTGGGAAGGCGGCTGTCGGGCCATCGGCGGAATCCGGATGACAACGTGGGGAGAGGGGTCATCTTCGGACACGCCGCTGCGGGGTGCGGCGAGGGCAACGGTGACTAGTCGCTGCCGAAGAGACTCGGTCGCGTGCGGGTGGGCAGAACGCGGAAGTAGCGGCGCGGCGCGATGGCGCGGACAAACGCCCGGTTCCAGTTCCTGCAGCTAAAAAGGCCCGGGATGGAAGCGGTGCGGCGCATGGCTCTGCTGGCCCTGAGGATAGCATGCCGCTGCAGAGAGTCGACAGTTACCGCCGCGTCGGCGCGCAGGCGCGGCTGGGTGAAGGGGACGGAGGGCATCCCATATACTGGAGCTATGTCGATCGTTCGCAACGCCGCTGCTATCGCCAAAGGGATGAGCATCACCTTCCGGGAGATGTTCCAGCCGACGGAAGTGGAGAATTACCCCGACGGCAAGGGACCGCTGCGTGGAGCGGTGTTCCAGGAGCGCTTCCGTGGCGCGCATGTGCTGCAGCGGGACGAGAACGGCCTGGAGAAGTGCGTTGCGTGCTTTCTGTGCGCGGCAGCCTGCCCCTCGAACTGTATCTATATTGAAGCGGCCGAAAACACAGCGGAGCAGCGGATTTCCAGCTCGGAGCGGTATGCCAAGGTCTACAACATCGACTACAACCGCTGCATCTTCTGCGGCTACTGCGTAGAGGCCTGCCCGACGGACGCCATTACGCACGGCCACGGCTTTGAGCTGGCCAGCCTGAATGCCACCAATCTGGTGATGCGCAAGGAAGACATGCTGGTGGCGGCGGTGGGTATGCCGGGCGTGGCGACGCATTCGGATTCCACGAAGTAGCGCGGTTTTCCCGACTTTCGCGCGGGTGCCGGACGGTGTGACGAGCCGCCTCTGCCGGCCGTTCCCTTCAGAAAACAGCAGCTCGAATGAGCGGGAGCGCCGCCTGGCCGTCGCCGGTTCAGGGTTTATCAGCCAGTTGTTTACGATCAAAGCAGCGAAACGCAGCATGACTTTCCGATGACCGACTCACGCTCAACCCGTAATCCCGACCATCCGCTGCGGCGGATTCTCGAACAGCGCATCGCCATCATCGACGGCGCGATGGGCACGACCATCCGTACGTACGGGATGAAAGAGTCGGATATTCGTGGTGAGCGCTTCCGGGACGCCAAGAAGGATCTGCTCAATAACGGCGACCTGTTCACGCTGACGCAGCCGGAGATGATCGGCGACATTCATCGGCGGTTTCTGGAAGCCGGGGCCGACATTATCGAGACGAATACCTTTGGCGCGACTTCGATTGCGCAGAGTGAGTTCTTCGTCGACGATCCGCGCGAGCACGGCGGGCGGAAAGATCCGGAGTTTTATCAAAAGATCCTTTCCGATCCGTTCCTCGAGAAGCTGGCGTGGGAGATCAACGAGCAGTCCGCTCGACAGTGCCGGATGTGGGCCGATCGCGTGGGGAATGCGACGGGACGGCAGCGCTTTGTGGCCGGTGCGATTGGGCCGCTGACGGTTTCGCTGTCGAATTCGCCGGATGCGGACGATCCGGGATTTCGCGTGATCACGTTCGACCAGGTGAAGACGGCCTACAAACAGGAGGTACGGGCGCTGCTGGCCGGCGGCGTGGATCTGCTGCTGGTGGAGACGATCTTCGACGCGCTGAACGCCAAAGCGGCGCTGGTGGCCGTGAGTGAGGTCTTCGATGAGGACGGACTGACGGCTGCGGGGAGGGAAGTGCCGATCATGATCTCCGCCGCCGTTGGCCGGGGCGGCGAGACGATGATTTCGGCGCAAACCGTGGCGGCTTTCTGGGATGCCGTGGAGCATGTGCATCCCCTTTCGGTGGGACTGAACTGCTCGCTGGGGCCGGACCTGATGTATCCCTTCCTCGAGGAGTTGTCGGAGAAGGCCGATGTCGCCATCTCGGCTTACCCGAATGCGGGCTTGCCGAATCCGCTGTCGCCGACGGGATTCGATTTCGGGCCGGGCGATATGGCGAAGTATCTGGGCGATTTTGCGCGCGGCGGACTGATCAATATTGCCGGCGGCTGCTGCGGGAATACGCCGGAGCATATCGCGGCCATTGCAAAGGCGCTTGAGGGGAAAGAGCCGCGGGCGCTGACAGACAGGGTGCAGGGGACAGGGGACAGGGGACAGACTGCAGCCGTCATCGAGGTTGAGACGGATGCGGGGACGGAAGCTGCGGAGTTTCGGCCGCTGCGGCTTTCGGGATCGCGGCCATTTACGCAGCAGGAGAATGTCTTCATCATGATCGGCGAGCGCACCAACGTCGCCGGGTCGCCGAAGTTCGCCAGGCTGGTGAAGGACGGGAAATACGAAGAGGCGGTCAGCGTCGCGCGCCAGCAGGTGGACAGCGGTGCGAACGTGCTCGACATCTGCATGGACGAGGGCATGATCGACGGGGTGGCGGCGATGTCGCGCTTCCTGCAGTTGCTGGGGTCCGAGCCGGAAGTGGCGGCCGTGCCGTTCATGATCGACTCGTCGAAATGGGAGGTGATCGAGGCGGGCCTGAAGTGCATGCAGGGCAAGGGCATCGTGAACTCCATCTCGCTGAAGGAGGGCGAGGCGAAGTTCCGCGAGCATGCGGCGAAGGTGCAGAAGTATGGCGCGGCGGTCGTGGTGATGGCTTTCGACGAGCGCGGGCAGGCTGCGAGCTACGAAGAAAAGATCCGCATCTGCGAGCGCGCGTATCGAATTCTGGTGGATGAGCTGAGCTTCCCGCCCGAGGACATCATCTTCGATCCGAACATTCTGACGGTCGCGACGGGCATGGAAGAGCACAACAACTATGCCGTGGATTTCATCCGGGCGACCCGGTGGATCAAGGAGAATCTGCCGCACGCGAAGGTGAGCGGCGGCGTGTCGAACATCTCGTTTAGTTTTCGCGGGAACAATAAAGTGCGCGAGGCGATGCACGCGGCATTTCTGTACCACGCCATTGGCGCGGGCCTTGATATGGGCATCGTCAACGCGGGGCAGCTGGAAATCTACGAGGAGATCGAGCCGGAGCTGAAGGCGCTGGTGGAAGATGTGCTGCTCAACAGGCGTGCCGATGCAACGGAGCGGCTGGTTGCGTACGGCGAGTCGCTGAAAGCTGCGGGTGCGGGCACAGCAGCAACCGAGAAGCAGGCTGAGGAATGGCGGCATGGCACGGTCGAAGAG
>JBAUZR010000370.1:0-6940 GCA_049585375.1 Acidobacteriaceae bacterium | reverse complement strand
GGCCAGGAGAGTGCAGAACAGGCGGCCGGTACGGAGGGTGAGGCGGCGAAATGCAGAGGCTCTCATGAGCGGGCTCCGGGATCGGATTTTTTCAAACCAGCCCATGATAGACCAGCGACGATCCCTCGAAGGACGTGGACCGCCGGGTGAGGTTTCTCGCTAGCGAATCGTGAATCCGAGGGCGGCGGCTAAAACGCCGATCAGGCCAAAGGCCATGCCGATGTACCAGTAGCTGCGCTGGCGCGTGAGCAGGGTGATGGCGGCGACGACCAGGCCGATTTCGAGCAAAGCCTCGCCAAGGTCGAAGCGGTCGGCACGACGCTCCGCTTTGGCGACTTCCTCTTCCTCCTGGCGGGCGGTTTTCTCGTCGGTGGCCAGATCCTGACCCCATTTCTGCAGATGGGATTTGTAGCCGCTGACGATTTTTCCGGCTGCAGCGGGATCATGCACGGTCAGGGCGCCCAGCAGGTCGGCGGTGAGCTGCGTATCGTACTGGCGAATCTTTTGAGCCTGGTAGAGATTCCACTGATCGCTGGCGCGGGTCTGGGCAAGAACGGCTTCAGTGTGCGCGCGATGGCCGCAGACGGTGACGATGGCAACCAGCACGGCCAGCACACTGATGGTGAAGCTGATCGGATGCAGGCTTTCATCGTGAGCGGCGTGCTCGTGGTTCTCCTGGAGTTCCTGGGCTTCCGTTGGTTCCATAGGGTGTTAACAACATACATCAGGGCGGCGGCTGTTCCCAGACGTTCTCAGAAGTTGAAATAGGCGCCGATCATGGGCTCGGCCGTATCCGTGAACGTGTCGGTCGACGAGAAGAGTTTGGACACATTGGGCGCCTGGTAGAGATTGCCGCGGTACTGGAAGCGCAGGCCGAGGTGAGGGAGCAAACCCCAGTCGAGTCCGGCGCCATAGACGTAGACGGCTTTGGTGGAGGTGCTGGTGGGACTGGTGACGGTGGTAGTCGCACAACCAGAGCTGGGGCACGGGGGGGTGGTCATCACCACCGTCGCCTGGCTGTCGCTGGGCACGTCGAGGAGCAGGCCCACGCCGAGCACACCAAACGGGCGGAAGTTGGCGATGCCGAGAGACGGCACCCAGTCGGCAGTGATCTCGTGGGCGTTGGCACGGACAGATTCCGTGGAGAGGGAGCAGCCGAAAGCCGGGCAAGCACCCCCCTGCGTCGTGTATGTCTGGTCGGCGCGATTAAAGGAGTACGTCGCCTCAAAGCCGAGGATTGGATTGGCAATATGGCGGAGCTCAATGATACCGCCGGCCTGGTTGGCCGGGCTTTGCTGGATGCCATTGCCGGTGGTGGTACCGCTGAACGCGCCATAGCCGCTGACGGCGACGGAAGTCTGAGCGATGGCCGTGGTGCCCGCTGCGGCGAGGAGAGGAAGCAGGATGGGCAAAATCCATTTCATTCGCATGATGCTCTCCGATGAATAAGAAATTGGATGAGCGGAGCGGAAAGGATGGGCTCAGCTGTCAGAAATTAGGACGCGGATTGGGAAATTTTGTTTTGGAGGGGAAAAAAGGGGCGGCTGGAACGTCCATGCGATCAACCGGGAATCAAGCTATATACTCGGTCGCATTCCAAAAAACTTTTGAGGTGGACGCATGGCTTCTGTTTGGCAGGGTCGGTTTGTGACGCTGGCCGTAGGTGCGGCAGCGATCTGCACGATGAGTTCCCCAGGCATCGCGCAGGATAGGGGTCACGAGAGAGTTGGAGGTTCAGGGGCGGTCACCGGCACGACAGCTTCGACGGTCGCGACGCCGGATTCGACTACCGAAGGTTCGGTGACCATTAACGGACAACCCATCGCCTATAAGGCCGTGGCGGGGACGATCACGGTGGGGGCGACCGATGCGCAGGACGCCAAGCTGGCATGGGATGGCAGCCTGCTGCCCGATTCGGGCGTAAAGCCGGCGGCTGATCCGGCGGAAGCGCCGCCGACGGCGCGGATGTTTTACGTCGCGTACTTCCGCAGCGACACAACCGATACGGATCACCGGCCGGTAATGTTCATCTACAACGGCGGCCCGGGCTCGGCGACGATGTGGCTGCACCTGGGAACGTTCGGACCGAGGCGCATCGTGACGCCGGACGCGGAGCACCAGGAAGGCGCGCCGTACACGATGGTCAACAACCAATATTCGCTTCTGGACACGGCGGATCTGGTGTTCATTGACGCGCCGGGAACCGGCTTCAGCCGCACCTTCGGGCGCGACAAGGCGAAGGCTTTCTACGGTGTCGATGGCGATGCCGAGGCGTTTACCCGCTTCATTCATAAATTTCTGACCAAGTACGACCGCTGGAATTCACCGAAATACCTGTTTGGCGAGAGCTATGGAACGCCGCGGTCTGCAGTGTTGTCAGCCGATTTGCAGGGCGTGGATCTGAACGGGATCGTGCTGCTGTCGCAGATTCTGAGCTTCGACAACTCGGTGGACGATCCGACGAACAATCCTGGTGTCGATCAGGCGTACGCGCTGGCGCTGCCGACCTATGCGGCAACGGCGTGGCACTTCCACAAACTGCCGAACCAGCCGCCGGCGCTGAAGCCGTTCCTCGATGAGGTGGAGAAATATGCGCTCACCGACTACATGGAAGCGCTTCTGCAGGGCAGCGAACTTTCCGACGAGCAGATGGACGCGGTGGCCGAGAAGCTGCACGGGTATACGGGACTGCCGGTGGATTATCTGATTCGTGCCAACCTTCGGGTCACCGGCGGTGAGTTCTCCAAAGAGCTGAAGGTGGACGAGGGCACGACCATCGGGCGGCTGGACACGCGGTATGAGGGTCCGGATGTCGATCCCCTGAGCGAAAGCACCGAATACGATCCGCAGAGCGATGCGATCACCTCGGCATGGGTAGCTGCGATC
Source organism: Acidobacteriaceae bacterium (assembly GCA_049585375.1). Lineage (GTDB taxonomy): Bacteria > Acidobacteriota > Terriglobia > Terriglobales > Acidobacteriaceae > Palsa-343. Next base: position 4,054 of record JBAUZR010000370.1, on the reverse strand, counting down.
AACGATTATCTGCGGAAGGACCTGAAATACGGCACCGAGGAGACGTACTTCCCGTCGGGGCGCTCGGGCGGCGATTTCACCTGGAGCATGGCGCATCGGATGCCGGGGCGGTTTGGGCGCGGCGGAGGCAGTCAGGAAAACGGTGCGAATGTGATGCCGGATCTGGCCTACCGGATGAAAATGAACCCGAAGATGAAAGTGTTTCTGGGCGGAGGGTACTTCGATCTGGCGACGCCGTTCTTCGAGGGCATGTATGAGATGCACCACCTGCCGATGCCGAACTCGCTGCAGTCCAACATCAGCTACCACTATTACGAAGCGGGGCACATGATCTATGTGAACGAGAATGTGCTGCGCCAGTTCCACGGGGACGTGGAGAGCTTCATCAAGTCCACCGAGAGCGGAAAGTAAAATTCCGCCAACAAAGAAAAGGGCAGGGACACTTCCCTGCCCTTTCTTTTGCGCTCGAAGCTAGTTCACAGTGAGGGTCAGATTGGTGGACGCGGTAATACTCGCGCTGGTGGTATCGGTCCCGGTGAGGGTGAGCGTGTAAGTACCCTTCGCCACGTCAGTCGACGTTGAGCTGTTGGAACTGGTGGTGGTGGTTCCGCTGCCGGAACTGCTGCCGCAGCCGGAGGCTAGACCCAAAACAGCCACGAGCAGCAGACAACTCATCAGCATCCACGCGTGGCGGCGGACTCTGCGGAAGCCGATGAAGAGAAGTCCGGCAAATGCGGCCGCGCTGAGCGGGATGGTCCTGCCAGGGGGCGGCTGATGTTGCGAGGCAGCGATGTTGCCGCCGCGCTGGGCGAAGGAATCAACCGTTCCGGTATGCGCGCTCTTGAGCGCGTTGCAGGCGCTGAGCGAGGTGTAGAGCGTCAGCGTCGAGTTCGCGGCCGAGCCGGCCGGCACGGTGGCGTTGTTGATGGTGTAGCAACCGTACTGCTGCAGCGAGGCGCTCGTGGTGCTGATGGCGAAGCTGACGGTTCCCGCGTAGTTGTTTTGTGAGCTGACGGTAACCGTCGAGGCGCCGGAGTTTCCCTGGGCGACGGAGATATTGGGAGCTGAGAGGGTGAAGGTGCCGGCGGAAGCGGCGCCGCCGATGGTCACGGCGACGGACCCGGTGGATGCGGCGAAGGTGGCGTCGCCAGAGTAGCTGGCCTGGATGACGTGCGATCCCTGCGTCGTCGAGGAGAAGGGATAAGTCGCCGCACCGGCGGAGAGCGTCAGCGCCGGCGACTGCACGGTGCCGTCCACCGTAATGGTGACGGTTCCCGTGGGAACCGCGGTGACGGCGGTGGAACTCGGAGTGACGGAGATGGTGATGGGGTCGGTCGCGCCCGAGGCCGGGGTGAGAGTCGCCGCCGACGCGGTGGTTGTTGTGCCGTCCAGGCCGCTGCCGGTGCCGCCGGGCCACGCATTCAGCAGATTATTGAAGTCGACGGAGCCAAGACCACTGGCTTCGTCATAGCCGGTGGTGGCGGAGTAGGAACCAGCGCCGGCGGTGGAGCAGTATTTGGTGCCCGCGGTGCACTTGTTGCTGCCACTGGTGATGTCGTGAAAGGCCGAGGCGTAGGTGGTGGCGTTCGCAGCCAGGGTATAGAGGGTCGGGTTGACGAGGCCGAGCCCGGAGGCATTCTCCTTCTGATTCACGATGGCCAGCAGGCCGGCAAAGATAGGCGTGGCAAAGCTGGTACCGCCGCCGATCGTCAGATCCTGCGTACTGGAGTCGCGAAAGCCGCTGTTGCAGCTGGCCTTTTGCCCGCTGCTCCACGAGGACGAGTCGCTGGTGCAGTAGAGATAGCCGGCGTTGTCGGCCGAAGCATCGAGGGAAACGTCAGGCACAAGACGGTAGCTGCCCGAGGGAATGCCGGGAACGGATTTCTGCCAGGAAGGCCGCGCCGCGAAGACGCTGGCGCCGCCGCCACCCGCGGAAAGAGCATATTGCGCGCCATACTCGTTGCCAATGGCGGCACTGTCGTCATTCCATACCTGCTCGGGGATGTAGGAAAGAGCGGAACTGATCACGTCGGCTCCGCTGGAGGACTCCCAGTAGGTAGTGTTGGACGAGGCGACGTCAGCGGAGGGAAACTCCGTGCCGCCGACCCCGGTGGCGTAGGCGCTGGAGGCGGGGTAGTTGACGGCAAGCGCCTCCTGCTGCGTGGTACTCAGGCCGCTGGAACCGCCGGGATCGAAGCAGGCTGTGGACCCGGTGTCGCCGGAAGCGGCGAGGATGCTCTGCCCCTGGCTGGCGCCCTGCTCGAGCACCGTTTCCAGACCCGCAAAGCCGCTGGCGTCAAGTTCGGTCTCGCAGGTGCCGTAGCTCATGCTGATCACGCTGCCCAGCTTGTTGTCGACGGCGTACTGCAGAGAGTTGTAGACGTTGTCGCTCCCGTTGCCTGTGTAGACGAAATCGATGGTGGCGCCAGGAGCGATGCCGCCGGCGTACTCGACGTCAAGGTCAGATTCCGCCTCGTCGCCGGAAACCACGGTGGCAGTTCCGGACCCCGGCACCAGGATCTGATTGGGATCTTTGACGGTGAGACCGGCGGCGGTCTGGAATGCCTCGATGTCAGACTTGGAGATTTCGGACTGGCCAACAACGACGATCGTCTGACCGGAGCCGGTATAGCCGGAGTTATACGCGGAATTGATGTCGTAGATGGTCGCGACATCCTTCGGAGTGAGATTGTGCTCGTTCGAAGTTTTTGCCGTGAACTGCGGCTGAGCGGGGACGTGGATCTGCGGCCTGGGGCGGAAGTCATCAAGATTGCGGACGGACTGAAGGATGCCGCTGAGCGCAGCGGGAATCTGCAGGTCAGAGGCATTGGCGAAGTGGCTTTCGCCGTTGAGCTGATACCGGTTCAGCTGGGTGCCGAAGGCGGCCTCGACCTGGGCTGCTGTGCCGGAGACGGTGATGCTGTTGTGGCCGTTGGCAATACGATCGATGTTGAATCCCTGGGAATTAAGCCAGGACTCCACCTGGTCGAGGTCGGCCTGGCTGAGGCCGAAGCGGGCGGCATACTCGGCGGGCGTAATCCACGCGTGATACTGCGGCGAGCCAGGGGTCTCCTGAGCCTGGACGAGGGCGTCCAGTTCGGCCTTTTGCTCCGCAGATGGCTGAAAGTAAAGCGTGATCCCGTTGATGGGCGTGGCCGGATCGAGCGGGCCGAGATTCGTGGCCTGGGCCAGACGCGGGCTCACGGAGCCGCGCAGCGTCGTGAGGACGTTGGGATTAATGGCTTCGGCGATGCGACCGACAGGTTGCTGGGCGAAGAGCGGAGCCGACACCAGGAGGATGGATACGAGGAGGCGGGGGAGACGGGACATTTGGACCTGTTAGACGTTCCAATCTGCATTCCCGTTTCCCCGAAGGCCGGATTTGGCGCCGGAAGGCGCCTTTCGCCGGCGCGTCCGGCCCAGCCCTCAGGCGTCCAGCGAGAGAACCCGCGGCGCGGGCGGAGTTGGGGGAGCAACATCGGGGAGCGGAGCGTGTCTGACCGGAAAGAGTTTTAACCCACGCGACCGGATGGATATCCGGGGAAGGACTTCAGATGAAGAGGGCATTGTGTCTGGCACTGGCCTTATTGCCGCTGATAACGGGCTGCGCGCATCGGGAGGTGGTGGCGTATGCGCCGCCGCCGGCCTACAGCGACGCGGCTCGACAGGGATATGGGGATGGCGTGCGCGCAGCTCAGCGGGATATGAGGAACGGGCTGCGGCCGGATGCGGACCGGCACCCACGGTTCCGGAATCCACCGGTGCCCCCGCCGCTGCGGGATGATTATCGCCATGGATTCCGCGATGGCTACGCGCGGGTAATGCATGGCGGCCCGGGACCCGGCTACTGAGGCGGCGCGTCGAGCTTGAAGTTGATGATGACCTGGGTCTGGAAGGCGACGGGCTTGCCGTAAATCAGATAGGGACGGTAGTGCCAGGAGCGGACCGCAGACAGCGTCGCGACCTGGAGCAGGGCCGGCCCGCTGACGGGCTCGACGGACTGGACGGTGCCGTCGGGCCCCACAATGGCGGAGAGTACGACAACCCCCTGGAC
>JBAUZR010000369.1:0-10507 GCA_049585375.1 Acidobacteriaceae bacterium | reverse complement strand
AGTCAACGCCGTGGTGGACCAGAGCAAGCAGCTGGCTACGCTCGTGGACCAGAGCCGGGAGCAGATGGCAGCGTATGTGGATCGTACCCGGCAGGCCGCGGATGAGGTCAGCACTTTTGTAAATGAGAGCAAGCAGCAGGTGGCTGCCCTGGTGGACCAGAGCCGGGAGCACGTGGCTGCGCTGGTGGATCGCACCCAGCAGGCTGCGGAAGCGGTCAGCGCCATTGTGGATGAGAGCAAGCAACAGGTGGCTGCGCTGGTCGACTCAAGCCGGGAGCAGGTGAACGAGTATGTGGGCCGCACCCGCGCGGCGGCGGATGAGGCCAGCTCCGTTGTGGACAGGAGCAAGCAGCAGTTGAGCGAGTACGTGGATCGCATCCGCCAGGCGGCGGAAGAGGTCAGCGCCCTCGTGGACAGGAGCAAGCTGCAGGTGAACGAGTACGTGGGTCGCACCCGCCAGGCGGCAGAAGAGGTTGGCGCCCTTGTCGAGCAGAGCAAGCAGCAGGCGGCTGCGCTTGTCGACTCAGGCAGGGAGCCCACGAACGGGCGCGTGGAAGCCAGCCAGGAGGCCGCGGAAGAGGCAGTCGCCGTCGCCGACGCGAGCAGGGAAACGGCGAACGAACACGCGGATCGCAGGCGCGAGCGCGCTCGGTGGGAAGAGTTTGTGGGCGGCAACTTCCCCTTCGCGCATCATGGGACAGCGCGCGGCAGGGCGTAGCCGACCGGTTAGCGGCCCCGGCAGCGCATGCCCGAGGGCCCATCAACAACAGGCCGCCGATCATATCTCCTCTTCGCTCTGCTCAGGGGCCTCAGGATGACAGACTGGCTCGTACGGGCTCACGGCAAAGATTGCGTTGACAAAGCAGCCTGCTGGCGGACAATCTGGAATTGCGGCGTAGGGCGCATCGGTGCGGGTGAAAGGGCAAGGCCCACCTACAGAACGTGATCTTTTGACTGCGCCGATGTCGAATCTCGAAAACTTCAGGAAACAAGCCAAGCAGGTTCTGCGATGGCACCGTGAGCGGTATTATCCGGTGGCGGCCATCATCCGGGAACACCTGCCCCGGTTTCACCAGCTCTCCGATCCGGAGATCCTGGCGGCAGAATTCCGCCTGGCGGACGCGCAGGAACTGGTAGCGCGCCGAGAGGGTTTCGCAGGATGGCAGGCGCTGAGAAAAGGAGTTGCCGTGCCCGAGACGCATCCCCACACTCAGCCGGTCCTTACTTCAGTCGCCGCACATCTGTACGTGCGCGACCTGAAAGCCTCGACGGAGTTCTTCACCACGAAGCTCGGGTTCACGGTCGACTTTGTGTATGGCGATCCGCCGTTCTACGGACAGGTGAGCCGCGATAAGGCCCATCTTGCCCTGCGCTGGATGGATGAGTCCTTCTTTGCCGCGGACATAAGGGAACGGGAGGGGCTGCTGTCGGCTTCGATCACGCTGGCCAGCGCGGAGGAGATCAAGCAGCTCTTCCTCGCGTATCAGGCCGCGGAGGTGCCTTTCGCTCAGGTCCTGCGGAACGAACCGTGGCAGGCGAAAACCTTCGTCGTGAAAGACCCTGACGGCAACCTCATTCTCTTTGCCGGGCCTGCCCATTGACCGGGCGGAAGGTTCAGGGCGCGGGGATTTATTTGGGTTGCGGTCCGCGGGTCTGGCATGTGCCGATACTCTCCGGGAAGGCCGCGGACTCGAGGAGAGTGGTGCTGGCAGTAGCCGGGCGGTTACAATCGGCGGCACGGAGACGGTGAATGGATTCCGGGATGGGCAAGGACAATCGAGAGCCCGGAAACCGGGAGGCTACTGGTGCGCTGCGGATGCAGGACGGCAATCCAGAGAGGCCACCGGGAGCGTACTACAGCTGTGGCCGAGGCGAGGCGCGGTGACGGCGCCCCAACAGCAGGCGCCGGATACGGCGCTGGTGGAGCAGATGACGGCGGGCGATGAGAGCGCACTGGCGGCGCTCTACGACCGTTATGGCGGGATGCTGTACGGCCTGCTGGTGCGGATTCTGAAGGACACGCACGCAGCCGAAGAGGTGCTGCAGGATCTTTTCCTGCAACTGTGGCGGACGGCTGCGCGCTTCGACGCGAACCGGGGATCGATGACGGCGTGGCTGATGGTGATGGCGCGCAACCGGGCGATCTCGCGCCTGCGGCTGGGAAACCGGCACGCGGTGGCCGACGATCCGGACGGTTTTCTGCTGGAGAGCGCGCCGGCCCCGGACAATATTGAAGACGAGGCCGCACGCCGGCAACTGGCCGGACGGCTGCGGACGGCCATGGCGAGCCTGCCGGGGGAACAGCGTGAGGCTTTGGAGCTTGCGTATTTTGAGGGGATGACCCAAACGGAGATTGCCGAGCGGACAGGCGCGCCGCTGGGCACGGTGAAGTCGCGAGTGCGCGCCGCGATGCAGAGTTTGAAACAACATTTCGATGAACGAACGACACGTCAACCCGGAAGATCCTGACCTGTACGCCCTGGGGGCGCTCGACGGGGAGGAGAAGCAGGCTTATGAGGCGCACGTGCGCGTGTGCTCAGCCTGTGCGCAGGAGCTGGCGGCAGCTCGGGCGCGGGTAGCGCTGCTGGGGCTGGCGACGGAGCCGGAGACGCCGGGGCCGAGAGTGAAGGAACGGCTGATGCGGCGGTTGCGGGCTGAGGCGGCGGGCGGGGTTCCCTGGGAGAAACGGGCTACGGGAGCGGAAGGGCGTGCCGGCAGGATCGCGGGGCTCGGAGACCGGGCGGGATGGGGCTGGCTGACGCCGGCGCTGGCGTTGGCTACGGTGTTCTTTGCGGCGGTGGCGGCATGGATGGGCATGCAGGACGTGCGGGACCTGCAGCGTCTGCACGCGGTGGAAGGGCAACTGGCCCAGTCGCAGACGCACTCGCTCGAGATTGCCCGGACGGCGACGGAGACGGAGAATCTGCTGGGCATGCCGGGGACGGTGCGCGTGGGGCTGAAGCCGATGCCGGGTATGCCGGATGGGCGCGTGGGCGTTTTGTACAACGCGAAGATGGGCATGGTGACCTGCGCGGGATGGCTGCCCGCGGCTCCGACAAAGAAGAGTTATCAGCTGTGGCTGGTGCCGATGAAGGGCAAGCCGATGAGCCTGCGCGTCTTCAACGGGGAGTGGAACGAGCCAATGATGATGCACGTGCCGGTGGGGATGGAAGCCAAGGCGTTCGCAGTGACCGAGGAGCCATTGGGCGGCATGCCGGGGCCAACGGGTCCGATGGTGATGCAGGGCGCGGGGGAGTGAGGCGGGGTACAGGGTGCGGAAAAAGCGATCACCACAGAGGGCGCAGAGGACACAGGCGCAGCCGGTGGCCGGCAGCGCTTAGCCGGTAGCCCATCGCTGCCTTGCGGCGGTGAGATCCTGGCCCTTCGGGGTGCGCCGCCCATGATGCGCGAGCGCCGGGACGCGCACGGTAAACTCAGGGTGTATGCCTTCCCGAACGAGTACGCAGCAGTGGACGGGCGCGGCGATCCGCGAGGCGTTCCTGCGTTTTTTTGAGACGAAGGGGCACCGCCGGGTGCACTCGTCGTCGCTGGTGCCGGCCAACGATCCCACGCTGCTGTTCACGAATGCGGGGATGAATCAGTTCAAGGACGTGTTTCTGGGGCTGGAGCGGCGCGACTACGCGCGGGCGACCACCTCGCAGAAGTGCGTGCGCGCGGGCGGGAAGCACAACGACCTGGAGAATGTCGGGTTCACGCGGCGGCACCACACGTTCTTCGAAATGCTGGGGAACTTCAGCTTCGGCGACTACTTCAAGAAGGACGCGATTGCGTTTGCGTGGGAGCTGGTGACCTCACCGGAGTGGTATGGGATTCCGAAGGACCGGCTGTACGTAACGATCTTCAAGGGCGAGAACGGGGTTCCGCGCGACGAGGAAGCGTACAAGCTGTGGCTGGAGCATGTGCCGGCGGAGCGGATCTTCGAGTTCGGCATGAAGGACAACTTCTGGCAGATGGGCGACACCGGCCCCTGCGGTCCCTGCTCAGAGATTTTTTACGACATGGGGATGGAGGCCGCGGAGACGCCGGGGGTGGACAAGCCGTTCGGCCAGGACGAGGCGCGGTATGTGGAGATCTGGAACCTGGTCTTCATGCAGTTCGACCGGAATGCTCAGGGAGAACTGAACCTGCTGCCGAAGCCCTCGATTGATACGGGGATGGGGCTGGAGCGGGTGACGGCGGTGCTGGAGGGAGTGGTCTCGAATTTTGAGACGGATTTGTTTGTGCCGCTGATTGCCCGGGCAGCAGAGCTGACCGGGCAGGCCTCCGGCCACAGGGCACAGGCCACAGAACGCGATGCGGCGAGCTTGCGGATTATTGCGGATCATGCGCGGGCTTCGACGTTTCTGATCAGCGATGGCGTGCAGCCTTCGAATGAGGGGCGCGGGTATGTGCTGCGGAAGATATTGCGGCGCGGGATTCGGCATGGGCGGCTGCTGGGGCAGGAACAGCCGTTTATGTATCAGATGGTGTACGCGGTTCGGGACGAGATGCAGGATGCGTATCCGGAGCTGAAGGAGAGCGCGGACCGCGTGGCCAAGGTGGTCGAGGCGGAGGAGCGGCAGTTTGCACGGGTGCTGGAGGCGGGCGATCGCGCACTCCAAATTGCGTTGAAGGTCGCGTTGGCCCGTGCGTACCGATATGAGATTGAACAATTAGACAAAGAGCTCGGATTGAGGTTGCCGTCCGAACACGCTTCTGGGGCGGTGGAGGAGTTTCTGCGGAGCGACGTGAACAAGGTATTGGCGTCGGGATGGGACCAGATGGATGTGTCGACCCTACGGGCGGCCGTCGGATTCGGGCCGGCGGCCCATGAGGCCGAGTCTGCACTGCATGCAGAAAAGCTCCGTAGTAGGATGAAGGCCCACAAGCCTGCCTTAGATGGGAGTGCGGCCTTCCATCTCTACGAGACCTATGGTCTGCCGCTGGATTTCATGATGGATGCGGCGCGGGATGCTGGCATTCATTTCGATCTGGAAGGCTTCGAGCAGGCGCGGGCGGAGGAGCAGGCGCGGGCGCGGGCTTCGTGGAAGGGTGGGTCACAGAAGTCGGCGAGCCCGGCGTTTCGGGATTTACCGAAGACGGAATTTGAGGGGTATCGGCAGCTGCGGACGGATGGGGCCGAGGTGCTGGCCATTGTGAAGGACGGCCTGGGAGTTCCCGCGGCCAATGCCGGCGATGCGGTGGAGATTGTGCTGAACCGGACGAGCTTCTATGCGGATTCCGGCGGGCAGATCGGCGACACGGGCTGGCTAATGTCGGACGATCACAACTCTGTCGTGGCCGATGTGAGCGGGTGCACGAAGCCGGTGCAGGGGGTTTTTGCGCATAAGGCGATTCTGCGGCAGCCGGTGAAGATCGGCGATCGCGTGGATACGGTGGTCGATGCGAACTTCCGCAACGCGACGCGGCGGAATCACACCGCGACGCATCTGCTGCATGCGGCGTTGCGCGAGGTTTTGGGTACGCATGTGAAGCAGGCGGGGTCCTTAGTCGAGCCGAATCGGCTGCGTTTCGACTTCTCGCATTTTGCGGGGATCGCCGATGAGGAGATGCAGGATATCGAGGACATCATTAACCGGCAGACGCTGGGGAACACGGCGGTCGTGACGCTGGAGGATGTTCCGATTGACGTGGCTGTGAATGAATATCACGCGATGGCGCTGTTCGGCGAGAAATATGGCGAGCGGGTGCGCGTGGTGAAGATTGGGGACTTTTCGACGGAGCTGTGCGGCGGCACGCACACGGGCGCGACGGGCGAGATTGGCGTGGTGAAGCTGCTGGGCGAAGGGTCGGTGTCGTCGGGCGTGCGGCGTGTGGAGGCGGTGACGGGGCTGGGCGCGCTGAACGAGTTTCGGCGCGGCTTTGCAGTGGCGCAGATTGCGTCGCAACTGGGGCCGAGCGAGATGGCTCCGGCAGAGGCGCTGCGGCAGCGGCTTTCTGCGCAGGAAGACGAGCTGAAGCGGCTGCGTCGAGAGCTGGACGAGGCACGGATGAAGTCGGCGGCGTCGCGGGTTTCGGGCGCGGCGGATAAGGCCGTGGAGGTGAAGGGCATTAAAGTGCTCGCGCAGCGCGTGGACGCGCTCGACCGCGGGCAAATGCGGACGCTGGTCGATAATCTGCGCAACAAGCTGGGGTCGGGCGTAGTTGTGCTGGGCGGAGCGCAGGAGGACGGCAAGGTGGCGCTGATTGTCGGCGTGACGAAAGACCTGACCGGAAAGGTGCAGGCGGGGAAGGTTGTCGGGGAGATTGCGAAACAGGTGGGCGGCTCAGGCGGCGGTCGGCCGGACATGGCGGAGGCGGGCGGCAAGGACGCGAGCGCTCTGGACGCGGCGCTGAAGAGCGCGGCCGAGGTGGTGGGCGGTTTCATTGGGTAGCGGATTCTCGACCTCGGGTGGCGGGCTCAGGAGATCCGGGCCTGAAGGTCGTATCTTTTGAGCATCCGCTTCCGCCGGGTTAAAACCCGGCGCTTTCTCCGTCGCGCCACTCTGTGACGCCGCTTCGCGCAGGGGCTGAAGCCCAAATCTTTTGGTAGAGCGATCGGCACGACTGAAGTCGTGCCCTGATACAAAAGCAAATTTTCTCGACTCCTTGCCAGTCCATGCTTTGCTCTGAAGTCGTGCCCTGATAACAAGAGCAACTTGTTCGATTGCGAATCTTTGGTCAATTCGCGGCTGCATGTCGGAGCCGCGCCCTTTAAAGCCTGTATCTTCTCCTGCCAACTCGGTTGTGCTTCGGAAAAGGCGGAGTGGTTCTGTCGGGCCGGTGCGAGCCTGATATCGTTGTGTTCGATTTCAAAGATCGCCTGGTTCAAACCTGTATGGAGTGCTCGATGAACGTTCGCCGTGGCTGTTGGTCGCTTGCTGCTGGTGCGCTGCTTTCGCTCTTTTCTGCTGCCGGGTTGGCGCAGACGGCGCCGATGACGCCGGATATTCCGCCACACTTCACTGCACCGCAGAACGACTTCGACTACACGAAGAAGGTCGTCATGATCCCGATGCGGGACGGGGTGAAGCTGTACACGGTGATCGTGATTCCGAAGGGCGCGCACGATGCTCCGATGCTGCTGACGCGGACTCCATACAACGCGGCGGGACGCGCGGATCGCGAGGATTCGCCGTACATGCTCGATACCGAGCCGGAGGGCGATGATGTCTTCGTCAAGGCGGGGTACATCCGCGTATGGCAGGACGTGCGCGGGAAGTATGGATCGGAGGGCGACTATGTGATGACGCCGCCGCCGACCGGGCCGCTGAATCCCGATGGGCCCAACGATACGAAAGACGCGTGGGACACGATCGACTGGCTGGTGAAGAATGTGCCGGAGTCGAATGGGAAGGTCGGGATGATCGGGTCGTCGTATGAGGGCTTCACGGTGGTGATGGCGCTGATCCATCCCCACCCGGCGCTGAAGGTGGCTGCTCCGGAGAGCCCGATGGTGGACGGGTGGATGGGCGACGACTGGTTCCACTACGGGGCGTTCCGGCAGTTCAACCTGGACTACATTGCGGGGCAGACGGAGGCGCGCAGCGGCGGCCCGACGATTCCGCGGCTGCACTACGACGAGTACACGAACTTTCTGGAGATGGGGTCGGCGGGAGATTTTGCGCGGTACGGGGGGCTGGAACAGCTGCCGTTCTGGAAAAAGATCGAGGAGCATCCGGCTTACGACGCGTTCTGGCAGGAGCAGGCTTTGGACCGGATTATGGCGAAGGTTCCGCTGAAGGTGCCGGTGATGTGGCTGCAGGGGTTGTGGGACCAGGAGGACATGTGGGGCGGGAACCACGCGTGGGCGGCCGTGGAGCCGAAGGACACAAACAACGACATGAATTTTCTGGTGATTGGCCCATGGCGGCACAGCCAGGTGAACGGCGAGGGATGGTCGCTGGGGCCTTTGAAGTGGAACGGGAATACGGTGCAGCAATTCAAGGAACAGGTTCTGTTACCTTTTTTCAATCAGTACCTGAAGGATGGCGCACCGAAGGCGAATACGCCACCGGTGCTGATCTATAACACGGGCGAGAACCACTGGGACCGTCTGCAGAAGTGGCCGCTGAGCTGCGATCAGGGCTGCGGGAGCAAGTCGCAGCCGCTGTATCTTGAGGCGGGTCATGGGCTGTCGTTCACAGGACCTGGAGCGGGCGACGCGAAGTATGACGAGTATGTTTCGGATCCGGCGAACCCAGTTCCCTTCTATCCGCGGCCGTATTCGGGAGCGCACGATGAGTGGACCACGTGGCTGGTGCACGATCAGCGGTTCGTGGATGGACGGCCGGACGTGCTGACGTGGGAGACGCCGGTGCTGACGGAGCCGGTGCGGGTGGCGGGACGTCCGATGGTGCATCTGATGGCTTCGACGAGCGGGACGGACAGCGACTGGGCGGTGAAGCTGATCGATGTGTATCCGGCAACGATGCCGAACGATCCGCCGATGGGCGGGTACGAGCTGGCGATTGCGCTGGATATCTTCCGGGGGCGGTACCGGACGAGCTTCGCGCATCCTGAGGCGATCACGCCGGACAAGCCGCTGCTCTACCAGTTCGGACTGCCGCTGGTGGACCACGTATTCGAGCCGGGGCATCGGATCATGGTGCAGGTGCAGTCCACGTTGTTCCCGCTGTACGACCGGAATCCGCAGAAGTATGTGCCGAACATTTTCGACGCGAAGCCGGGAGATTATCAGAAAGCGACGCAGCGCATCTGGCACACACCGGGGACGGAGAGTTATATCGATCTGCCGGTGGTGGGCGAAGGACAGCGGAAAAGCGATCAGCGATAGAGCGGTCAGCGGGAGAGCGGCCAACCGATCAGCTGTCAGGAGCGGGGATCGGTCAGGGCCAGGACGTCTTCGACCGCGCGCTGAGAAGCGGCCGGGCCAGGCACACCGAGGATGTGCCGTTTGGCTTGTTCGCGCAGCAGGGCTCCGGGATCGCCGGTGGGCTGGCCGAGGAGGTGCCCCTGCGCCTGGTCGGTGCCGAGGGTGCGGATGAGGTGCAGCTGCTCCTTTGTTTCGACGCCTTCCACGATCACTTTCATGCGGAGGTTGTGGGCCATGGTGATGATGGACTCGACGAAGGAGCGGGTTTCACGGCGGACCATGAGGCCACTGACGAAGGAGCGGTCGAGTTTAAGGGTGTCAAAGGCGAGCTTGGGCAGGTAGGTGAGGCAGGAGTAGCCGGTGCCAAAGTCGTCGACGGCGATGCTGACGCCGATGCGGTGGAGGCGGCGCATCATCTCGGTGGCGCGCTCGATGCCGGCGAGAGTGGCGGACTCGGTGAGCTCAATCTGCAGCAGGCTGGGATGAAGGCCGGTGCGATGAAGCACGCCGGCGATCTCTTCAAAGAAGGAATTCTGCGAGAACTGCACGGTGGAGACGTTGACTGCAACCTGGATGGGACGGTCGACGATTTTCTGCCAGGAGCGGGCTTCAATACAGGCACGCTCGAGGACGTAAGCGCCGAGGGAGACGATGAGGCCGCATTCTTCGGCGACGGGGATGAAGCTGACGGGACCGATACGGCCGAGGGTGGGATGGGTCCAGCGAGCGAGGGCTTCAAAGCGGACGATGGAGTTGGTGACGAGGTCATACTCCGGCTGGTATTCCAGGGAAATCTCGCCGCGCGCGATGGCATGCTGTAAGGCGACTTCGAGGGTGAGGCGCTCGCGTGCAGCGCTGCCGAGGTCGTCGTTGTAGAGAACGATGCGGCTTTTTCCGCTGCGCTTGGCGGCATACATGGCCACGCCGGCCTGTTGCAGCAGCTGGCCGAATTCGGGAGCGTCAGGGAAGATGCTGACGCCGACGCTGGCGGTGATCTGAATGGCGTGGGTGTTGACGTCGAAGGGCTCGCGGAAGGCGTCGACGGCGAGCTCGGCGGCGCGCTGGGCATCGCTGCGATCCTGGATGCCGTCGAGAATGAGAGCGAACTCGTCGCCACCGATGCGGGCCAGGGTATCAGACTGGCGGTAGCGTCCCTTGAGGCGCTGGGCGACCTTGCCAAGGAGAGCGTCGCCGATATCGTGGCCGAAACTGTCATTGACAAGCTTGAAGCCGTCGAGATCGATGTGGAGGAGCGCAAAGAGGGAGTGGTCGCGCTGGGCTTTGGTGATGCACTGGGAGAGGCGGTCGGAGAGAAGGCGTCGATTAGGCAGGCCTGTGGTTTCGTCGATGAGGGCCATGTCCTTGAGGCGCTGTTCCGCATCCTGGCCGGCGCGGGCGCGGCTCTGAATCTCGGCGATGAGTTTGTTGACGCCAACGCTGAGCGGGGCAATGTCGGGATCGATCTGCGCGAGGATCTGGGAATCGAAGGTCCCCTGCTGGGTGAGGGATTCCAGCGCGGTGGAGAAATCGCGCAGGGCCGTTTTGGTGTCCGAGGCGATGCGCAGCTGGTCGGAAGCCTGACCTAACGCGGATTTCTGCAGGCGGACGCGCCGGTTCAGGAAGAAAGACCAGACGAGGGCGAGCGCAGGAAAGAAGGTCCAGCGGGTGTCG
>JBAUZR010000368.1:0-2625 GCA_049585375.1 Acidobacteriaceae bacterium | reverse complement strand
GATTCTGCGTGAACTCGTCGGCGGCTGGATTGATTCGGGATTTAGAAGTGGGAGGGAAAATCCTTCGGCGCGCCACTACACAACTCCCGAAGGAGAATCCATCTTTGTAACCGTGGCCTCGATGTTGAATTGCCATCTCGGAATCAGGGGATCTGAACGGCCCAGTACTTCGGCGCCGGGCGGTCCACCCAATCGAATTGCCCCAGGCAAGCGACCACTTCCGGGCCCGGATGACGATCCGCGATACAAGCCGCCGGCGCCCGCTGAAACGGCAAGCACAGACGTCTTCGTGCTCACAGCGAACCCCACATGGAAGGGAGAAGACGGCTCCCCTGTTCGGGGCGCTCTTGCCATCCAGCTCAACCCGAGTGGCGGCATCGAATTCACTCCGGCTTTCTTCGGCGACCGCTTGACGCCATCGGAACTGGCGGCATGGGTGTTCCTGCATTTCTGGACATCGGGCTGGATCTTCTCGCTGATGCGCTGCAACAAGTGTCGCGACTTTTTCTTTCCCGTGAAGAGGTGGAGGGCCGGGCATTCGTATGACTCCGGATGGCATTGTCCAGCCCATCGCAAATCCGCCGGCGCTGCGAAACGTGTCGGCAGGGTCCGAAAAAGCGAGCGAAATCGGCGTCGCGAACTCATGGTCAGCTTCTACAAGGAATTCCACTCCCACCCTCGGCGCTCCACGAATGATCTGGTCAGCTTTGTCGTTCAGCGGATGAGCGAGCACGGTATATTCCTCTCTCATCAGTCCGTTGCCCGGCAGCTGAGGAAGATCAGCAATGCCGCGGCGCCACCAAAGCCGACGGCACAGAGATCGTCGTGATCGGACAGCGCGCGGGGAATACTCAGGCACTTGACCCGGGGAGAGGATCCTCGCCGATCCGATCATTACCGGATCGACTTCATAGTCGGGCGAATGAGAGAAGATCACGGCGAATTCCTCCCGCGGCAGTCCGTGGCCTGGTACCTGAGGGAAATAGGCAGGCGTGCTGCGCAATCATCATCGAGGCCGGCGGTGGAAACGTCGTGACCAGACACGCTCCCCGACTCGCTGCAGTTTTCCCCCGTGGACAAACGACAGCTACGCGACGCGCGCCGCACCCTCCGGCGATTCGTCCTTGGCTGCTCGCGGCCGCAGGCCTTCAGACATCACTCGATCGACCTCAGAGCGGGGGATCAGGAGGCGGGATCCAGCCTTCACGGATGCAATCTCTCCGCGGTACGCCTTCCTTCGCCAGGTCCAGGGTGAAAGGCCGGTGAGATGGCCGGCCATGTCGACGCTAAGGTACTCAGGGCTCTGAGCAGCGCGTGTGGATTCATGGTTCATTTTGGGGCAGCTCCAGCAGCGAGGTTATCTGTGGCGACTAGCGCACAGCGCGGAGAAGGTGGCTTTTTCGCCTGGAGGGTTCCCCGCGGCCCTGATGCCGGATGAGCGCGGCATCACGCACGACTGCTACCAGTAGGGAGTCGCTGCCCGGGTGCTCACGATCGCCGAGGTCGGCTGAGTGGCTGTGCTCTCTGCTGAGGCTCAGAAACGACTGAAGTCGAAACCGGCGCGCCCAGCGTCTGCTCGAAGACAAACTGCTCGAGACAAAACATACCACCAGCGTCCGTCTTCGTGTCAAGCCGTTCCTAGCATATGGTGTAGCTTCTTAAGTATGTCGCGCGGCAAAAAGAGAGATCGCGACGGGATCTACACGCGGACGGATCGACCCGGCTTTTGGGGCTCATGGACAGATGCCCAGGGGAGCCGCCGTCGCCGCCAGTTCAAAGTGCCGACCCTCGAGCAGGCGCGCATGGCGCTGGCTGCCGAGAGGCTGAAGGTTGAAGAGGCCATTAAGTTCGGCAGGCCGGTGCCCTCAAGAGATTCATTTGCCACTTTCGCCGACGAATTTCTGCAGCACCAGAAGAGACGCATTGCGAATTACAGCGCGAAGGGCCACATCACCAGGGCCGAGTATGAACGCCAGCGCGGCATCGTCGAACAGCACCTGAAGCCGTTCTTCGGCGAAGTAAGACTTGCTGCGATCCGCAAGGCGGACGTGCTCCGCTACGTCAACCAGCGCATGGGCATGGTCTCCGATGGGACCATCATCAAAGAACGGAATGTTCTGCGGCGCATGTTTAATATCGCGCTCGATAAGGAGAAGATCGCTACTAATCCCGCCGACGGCCGCAGCCTGCGCGGACACATGCCGGCCGAGCCCGAGGGGCGCGTGCGCTGGCTTGAGAAGGAGGAATGGGAGCGCGTGTTCCGCGCCTGCTACATTCCGCCCGACGAAAATGACAATGAGCAGGAGCAATGGCTCCAGCAGGCCGCAGGTCTCGCCCTTGCGCTCGGAGCACGGCGCAGCGAGCTTGTGAATGCGTCGATCCTTGACGTGGATCTTCAGCGCGGATTTATCGCGCTCCGGAGGACAAAGAACGGCAAGTCCCGCACCGTGCCGATCAACGAATTGGCCCGCATCGTGCTCGACGCAATGCGGATTCCGGAGCGGAGACGGAGGAAGGATCGCGGCCCGCTATTTCGTGGCATCACCCCGGCCCAGCTGTCCATGAAGTTCATCCGCGCGTGTCGAGATGCGGGGGTGGAGGATTTCTCGTTCCACGACCTGAGAC
>JBAUZR010000367.1:0-2758 GCA_049585375.1 Acidobacteriaceae bacterium | reverse complement strand
GCATTCTGCTTGACGTCAACAATATCTACGTCTCTTCGCAGAACCATGGCTTCGATCCCATGGACTACGTCAATGCGATCGATGCCGAGCGCGTCGCGCAGATTCACATCGCCGGCCACTCGAAATTCGAGAAGTACACTCTCGACACGCACGATCATCCAGTCCTCGATCCCGTCTGGAAGCTCTACGCACGCGCCATCGAGCGCACCGGCCCCACTGCCACGCTGCTGGAGTGGGACGACAACATCCCTTCCTTTGAAGAAGTCCATGCGGAGGCGCTCAAAGCGAACCAGTTCCTGCTGAAGGCCCGGACCGATGAGGAAAAGGTTCCGGACAGGGAGGAGGTTGCGGCGTGAGCCTCCTGGACCTGCAGCGCCGCGTGGCCGCCGCTGTGCGCCGACCCCTGACACCGGACTTCGACATGCAAACGGTTGCTGAAGACGGGCAGTCAACGGCGACGATGGCTTCCCGCTACATCAAGCCCAGCGCGACGCTCTCCTCATTTGAGCGTCTCGAAATCTACAACCGCCAGTACTGGTTTCGCGTTCTTGATGCGCTTTCGGAGGATTATCCCGCGCTCAGAGCCATCGTCGGTCCGGACCGATTCGACGGGCTGATCCGTGCCTACCTCGCCGACAATCCCTCGACATCCTTCACTTTGCGAAATCTCGGCAAGCGCCTGCCCGCCTGGGTTGCCCGGCATCCGGAGTTCACGCGCAGACGCCACGACCTCGCCGTGGATGCAGCTCGCGTGGAGTGGGCCGATGTCGAGGCTTTCGATGGCGCCAGTCTGCCTCCCCTGACGGAATCCGGTGCGCTGCTGGTCTCGCCTGGGACTGTGCTTGGGCTCCAGCCTCACCTCCAGTTGCTCCACCTGCGCTATCCCGTCGACGATCTCGTCATCGCCGTCCACCGCGAGATGCCCGACGCTGACATCGTGAGCAACGCGGCGACGATGCGCAAACGCCCGGTGCGCGAGCGCCTGGCGGCAATGCGGCGCTCCGATATCTGGCTCGCCGTTCATCGTCATGACGATTCTGTGTATCACAGCCGCCTGACGGCGGCCGAGTTCCGGCTGCTATCCGCTTTGCGTGACGGCCATACAGTGGACTCGGCAATTCGCAATGCCTTTGCCGCCAGCCGCCTGACGCCCGAGAAAGAAGCTGCCGCGATTCAGGAGATCTTCGCGCACGCATCCCAGACTAGCTGGATTGTTGCACTGGAAAACTCAGCGTAAGAATAGGCGGTTGACCGAGTTCCAGGACATCACCACCATCCGGCGTCTGCACACGTTTCAGCGCGCTGGCCGAGCGCAGGCGCCACTCTCGTTGCGTGGGGATATTCCATCGACTACGGAAGGCTTCTCATTGAGATGATGGTGTGCGAATTCTTTGTGGCAAGCCTCTACTTTGCCTGGGCATGACCGAAGGATAAGCGCTGGCTCCTGACGCGCACAGACGTGCAGGGCGCGGGCGGTCCCGAGCAAACTACTGCTCGGTAATTCACCGCCGGCTTTTGAGGGTCTATCGTGACCACAGCGTTACCAATAGCGCTGCCATCAAGAGCTTGTTCGCCTGCCTGTGTCTTATTCGATTTGGCGTCCCCGACGGGATTTGAACCCGTGTTATCGCCGTGAAAGGGCTTTTTCGGTCATGTTTGCACGACTTGCATGGTTTCGGCAGTAATAGGATAACTGCACATTCCACTTGCAATTACAGGTGTTGTGGAACTATGCTGCTCTTGCTGCAGTTTGGCACCGTTTGTCGTTTGTATCGTCACCATAGCGTCACCGTATATTCGGGTGTCGCAAAGTAAAACGCCCCGCTCTGGTGTTGAAGCACCGCGAGCGAGGCTAACCCCAATCGCCTGATAGGAGGCAATCGTGGCTACCCCTCACACTAGCAGTCCATCTCTCCCTCAACAACCATCTCCTGAACAGCTGGCCGGACGGCTCGCCGACGCCTGCGTTGACCGCTCTTACCTGCCCGTCCTCTGGTCCATGTATCAGCAGCGGTTCCTCGCGGTGCTGTGCGCGCAGAAAGCCATGGTGGCCCTATGAGCTGCCGTGTCGCCCTCTACGCCCGCGTTTCCACCCTCCACGGTCAGAACCCCGAAATGCAGCTCGCGGAGCTCAGGGAGTACGCTGTGCGCCGCGGCTGGACTGTCACCGGCGAGTATGTCGACCTGGGCGTCTCCGGCTCGAAAGAATCGCGCCCTGAGCTCAACCGCATGCTCGAAGCTGCGCATGCCCGGGAGTTCGACGCCATCCTCTGCTGGAAGCTGGATCGCCTCGGCCGCAGTCTGAAGCACCTGGTCAACACACTGGCCGACCTGCAGGCGTATGGCGTGGCCTTCATCTCGCTGCGCGACAATCTGGACCTGTCGACGCCCAGCGGCCGGCTGATGTTCCACGTCGTCGCCGCAATGGCCGAATTCGAGCGCGCGCTCATCCGGGAACGCGTCTCCGCCGGCATTCACGCTGCGCGGCATCGCGGTGCGCGGATCGGGCGCCCGAAGGTGTTCGCTTCGCCGACGAAGATCCGCGAGCTGCGTGCGACGGGAACCCCGTGGCGCGAGATATCCCAGCGGCTCGGAATCGGCGTGGGGACCGCGGTGCGCGCTCTGCAGCGTGCTGACAGCGTCGTCTCGACCGGGTGACTACGGCCGGTCCTCGGTAATTCCCCGGAAGGGCTATTAAACGGGCGCGAGCCGGGCGCTATTTTCAGGGGCATCTCGGTGGAACGTGCGCCGGGATGTC
>JBAUZR010000366.1:0-11068 GCA_049585375.1 Acidobacteriaceae bacterium | reverse complement strand
TCTTTCCCGGTGTGCCGTTTTGGACCTCGGGAGTATCGGAGCCAAATTCCCGCTGAGCGCGCTCATCCTGTTGCCGATGATCGTGGTGTCGGCGATCGGCCGGTTGCGAGGTTGAAACAGTGCGCAGGCACGGTAAATCCCTGGTGAGGGTGTTCGAACTGGTACTGGTGGCGGGGTGGACCTGGTTCGGGGCGTGGGCGGTGTGGGGGCAGGCTGCGCCGGATCCGGTGCAGGACGCAAAGAAAGCGCCCGCTGTCGTGGGGCGCTATTCGCTGATCACGACGGCGGTCGAGCTGTCGCCGGAGACGCACTGGCTGAACCCGGCTCCGACGATCGCCGTGAGCGGGGGAACGCAGTATGTGCCGACGGAGACGGCGGGCAATCTGACCGTACCGGCGCAGTACGCGATCGAAGGGTTCGCCGTGCCGCGGTATGAGTGCGTGGAAACGGCGGCGAAGCAGCACGGGTGCGGGTCGCTGGACCGCACCGATATCACGATTCGGGACGCCAACACCGTGGGGTATGCCGTCGCAACGCACGGGCGGGCAGTGCAACTGACCGTGAATCTGAAAGTGCACGATCGGCTGCCGGCATCGCATGAAGGCCCCGCGATCGAGTGGCGTGCAGGCGAGGTGATCTTTGTTCCGGTGTCGAAGGCGACGGCTGCCTATGCGTTCGTCTCCGAGACCGTGGTCGGCACATGGCAGAGCGAAGCGATCGTCTTTGAGGCCGGCAAGCCTCTGCCGGCGGACGCGAAGAAGGGGCTCGACGATCTGGGAGTGAAGCAGGATCTGGGGGACAGCATCCTGTATGGATATCGCGTGAAGGAGCCGGAGAAGAAGTAGCGGCTCAGGCGCGAGAGGGCCGCGCCTGACCATCCGCGGGGATGAGGCGCCACTTCCCCGCCCCGCAGGAACGTCTCAGATCAGTACACGTCGCGCAGATAGCGTTTCTGCTTCTTCATAGCGGCGAGGTACTCAGACGCGTACTCGGGACCGCGGCCGCTGTGAGTGCCGATGGACTCCAGCAGCGCTGCCTCGACATCGGGAGCCATGCGCTTGGAGTCGCCGCAGACGTAGAAATAGCCACCCTGGTCGATCCATCGCCAGATTTCTGCGGAGTTCTCGCGAATGCGGTCCTGGACGTAGATCTTGAACGACTGATCGCGGGAGAAGGCTGTGTCGAGGCGGTTCAGCAGTCCGGACTTGTGCCAGGTGAGGAGTTCGTCCTCGTAGAGGAAGTCCTGTTTGGCTCGCTGATCGCCAAAAAAGAGCCACATGGGCCAGGAGCCGCAGCCGGCTTCCTTGTGCTCCAGATAAGCGCGGAAAGGCGCGACGCCCGTGCCGGGGCCGACCATAATGACGGGGACGTCGGGATCTGCGGGCAGGCGGAAAAGCTGGTTGGAATGAATGAAGATCGGCACCTGGCCGCCCGGGGGCGTGCGCTCACCGATATAGCCGGAACAAACGCCGAGGCGATCGCGGCCGTGGGTCTGATATTTCACTACGCGGACCGAGAGGTGCACGGAGTCCGGATGCAGCGCCTGGCTGGAGGAGATGGAATAGAGGCGGGGCGCGAGGCGCGGCAGGAGCTTAAAGAGCTGCTGTGGGTCTTCAAGCCTGCAGGGACTGTGCTCGATGAGATCGATAAACTCTCGGCCCCAGAGCCATGCTTCGAGTTTTTCCTTGCCGCCCGGTTCGACCAGAGCCGAGAGCTCCGGATGCCCGGTGAGTTTAGCCCAGGCGCGCAGCGTGGAACCGGAGAGCTTGCCGATCATGAGCCAGGAGGTAAGGGCTTCGCGCAGGTCGAGGGGCTTTCCGTAGAAATCCAGCACAGGTTCGGAGCCTGTGAACCCGAGGCGATCGAGCACGAGGTCGACGGCGTCGAGGGTATTGACGGGAAGGATGCCGGCCGAGTCTCCGGGAAGGTACGTAATGCCGGAGCCTGCAATATCAATTTCGATGTGGCGGGTCTCCTTTTCGGAGCCCTCGCCGGTAAGGAGCCGGTTGGCCGTGACGGTGGCGGTATAGGGATGGTTGCGGGTGTAGACAGTACCCGCGGCTTCCAGGGTTTCGGTTGTCTGCGACGACATTCTACTGCTGCCCCTCCCGACTCGGCGGCGGCTGACCAACCTTTAATTGTACCGGTCAAGCCTTCATTCTCACTATGAGACGAATGGGGGATGCGGCGATGTGAGCAGGATCACAGGCACTTACCCGAGCCGGGAGAGCGCGGCACGACCGTAATCGCAAGGGTGCAGGCGGCTTCGGCAGCAACATCCCGGTGCAGGGTCGACACTGAGTACCCGGCTCTACCGGTCCGTGGCGACGAGGTGATGGGCTATGGCAAACATGGCCAGCTCGAGGCGGGTGGAGACGCCGGTCTTGTCGAAGATATTCGACAGGTGGCGCTTCACGGTCTCCTCGCTGAGCCCGAACTGTTTGGCAATGTCGCGGTTGGAGCAGCCCTCGACGATGCAGCCCACGACTTCCATTTCGCGCGGGGTGAGGCCGAAGGTTTTGCGGTCGGGAACGGCGGCCTGCTGCATCAGGTCGTGCAGGGCGCCGACCAGGTTGACGACCCGCTTGCCGCCGATCCAGTAGTCGCCGCCGGAAACAGCGCGGATGGCGGCGGTAATGTGGTCGGCAACGGCGTCTTTGATGACGATGCCGCGGGCGCCGATCTGGAGAGCTTCAATGACCTGCTGCGTGCTGATGGTGCTGGTGAGCAGGATGATCTTGACGCTGGGCGAGCCGGTCATGATGGCGCGCATGGCCTCAATGCCGGGCAGCCGCGGCATGTAGACGTCGAGGAGGAGGATATCCGGCAGCAGCTCGAGGGTCTGGGTGATGGCCTCATCGCCGTCGTTGCACTCGCCCACGACTTCGAGACCGGGCTCGGCCTGGAGCATATTGCGCACGCCGATGCGGATGACCGGGTGATCGTCGGCGATGACAATGCGGATACCCCGCGAGACCGGCCGGGCCGGCTTCGGGGGAGCAGGACGAACAGCGGATGCCTTGGTCTGAGAAGTCATGGGTTGAGCCTCATTTTGAGCATAATCTCGGTGCTGCGGCAATGCGCCTCGATCTCTTCCAGTTTGCGCAGGCGATCACCAGGATCGTCAACACCCGCCTCCAGCGCGGCGGCGGCGCGAGCCACAAGGACGGCGCCCACCATCCCCGCTCCGCCCTTGATGGTGTGGGCTTCGCGGCGCGTGGTCGCCGGGTCGGCGGTGCGCATGAGGGCCACGCGCTGGCGCGTGTCGTGAAGGAAAACTCCGTAGATCTCTTCCACACCCGAAGCCTGGATCGACGTCAGCAGGCGATGAAAGACTTTGGGATCGATGGCCGCGTCGCCGTCGGCGTTGCCCGCGGGAACTGTATCCGTGTCCGTGACAAATGCCGCATGGGTGAAGGCGGCCTGCAGGCTTTCCGGGGAAAGCGGCTTTTTGAGGACGCCGTCGTAGCCCTCGAGATGCGGCGGGGGAGTGGCGCTCATCGCAATGAGCCGGGCACGGGGCGCGATCCGGCGCAGCGAGTGCGCGAGCTCGGTGGAGCTGAGGCCCGGCATGCGGAGGTCGGCGAGCACGCAGTCCGGGGCATGGGCGGCAGCCATTTCCAGCGCTGCCTCCCCGCTCTGCGCCTGGAGCACGGCGCAGCCCTGCGCTTCCAGAAGCACCGCGGTGACGGCGAGGCTGACCGGGTCGTCGTCGACGGCGAGGACGCGGCGGGGGACAGATTCCATGACGGCACGATTGTACACAGCGAGGGGCCGGGATTCACAGGAAATGCAGGCTTTTAACAGTATGAAGTCAGCCCAAAGCCCTGCAGGCACAGGGGCGCACGCGCGGGAGAAATGCTCTAAAGTGAGTGCGTGGACCCGGGCGAGGAAGAACTGCGGCAGGAGATCGACGAATTGAAGCGCAGGGTGGCGCGGCTGGAAGCTGCGCTGCCGGCAAGCGCGCCGCAGGAAACTGCCTGGGTCGAAGCCCAGGGACCGCTACCAGTTTCCGCACCCCAGGAAGACCTAGAGACGCGCATCGGGTCGCGCATCTTCAACCGCATCGGCATCGTCGCGGTGCTGATCGGCGTGGCCTGGTTTCTGAAGATCGCCTTCGACAATCGCTGGCTGGGCTCGGTGGGCAAGGTGAGCGCCGGGCTGGTTGCGGGGCTGGGCCTCTATGCATGGTCAGAACGGTTCGGCAGGCACGGCTATCTTGCTTTCTCGTATTCGCTGAAGGCGGTGGGCGCGGGCTTGGTGTATCTGTCGCTGTGGGCGGCGTGGTCGCTGTTTCACCTTCTGTCGCTCCCTGCTGCCGCCGCAGCCATGATCCTGGTGACAGCCGGCAACGGAGTGCTCGCCTGGAAGCGCGAATCGGAGCTGCTGGCGTTTTATGCGGCGATTGGCGGATATCTCACGCCCCTGCTGCTGAGCAACGGACAGAACCACGAAGCGCCGTTGTTCAGCTATCTGCTGCTGCTGGATCTGGCAGCGCTGGCGCTGCTTGCGGTGCGTCCCTGGCCGCGCCTAGCACTGGGCGCATTTTTGGCAACCACAGCGTATGCGATCGGCTGGTATGCGGAGTACTACACCGCACCGCAGTTTGGGATGACGCTGGCCCTGGCCATCGTCTTCCTGTTGGTGTTCGCGGCGACATCGTATGTGGCGCGTGGCGGAGTGGCCCTGAGCGGAGAGGCGCGATTTTCCGGCATGCTGATAGCGGTCGCGATTCTGAATGCCGCGCTCGCGCTGGTGGAGATTGTGTTCTTGTTTGGCGTTGGTGGGAGGGGCTGGGCCGCTCTGGCCGTGGCCGCTCTGTTCTTCGCTCTGGCGCGGACGCCTCGTCTGGCCAGCGCCCACCTGCTGACAGCAACATGCTTCGTGCTGGCAGCCGTCTGCTTTGGGATTCACAGCTATTGGGCGGGCACGCCCAACAGCGCAGTCGAAGAGCAGATCAGCTACTCGGCCTGGTTCATGCTGGCCGGGGCCGCTGCGCTGAGCGTGGGCTTCTGGCGGCGATCGGCGGCGCTCCGCTGGCAGGGACTGCTGCTGCTGTGCCTGAGCATCGGCAAGGTCTTTCTGGTGGATATGCACACGCTGAGCCAGGGTCTTCGGGTGCTGAGCTTTCTGGGGCTGGGCGCACTGCTGCTGGCGGTGAGCTTTGTCTACCAGAAAGACTGGCTGAACCTGCGCGGGGGTTAAGGCTCCGGCGCGGGAGCCCTGGGACACGCGTCAGTGAATGACCGCAATCAAAATGACCACAACCAAAATCAGGATGATGATCAGCAGATCGTTGTTGCTGAGGGTTCCGGCTGCGAAGGCTTGCTGAGCGTTCGTCGCGCGCTGGGAGAGATTCGCCACTTCCTGGTCGGAGAGAGTCGGGATGGCGGTGCGGACCTGAACCGGATCGATTTTTGCATCGCGCATCGCCTTCTCGGCGGTGGGCGTGGAGAGAAAGCGGGTCAGATTGTCGATATCGGCCTGGCGGGTGGCCGAAGAGTTCTGCATCTGCTGCTGGAGCTGGCGGGGACTGACGAGGTGGGTGTCCTGCCTCGTTTGCTGACCCTGCAGCGCAGGGGCGGCAAGCAGCAGGGGAAGTATGACGGCGGAAGCGGCGCGGCGGAAGAGAAGAAAAGTCCGTCGAGATTGCATGGCGGCTCCTGGGGAGGATTTGAAAGTGGCCCGGAAAACTGTTTTCACTGTTGCAGCCGTTGGACCGGTCCCGAACGACGCTAGCGCACGGTGGACTCGACTTCGCTGAGCCAGTCGGGCGGCTTGAGAATCTCACGCGGTCTGGAGCCTTCCGCGGGTCCGACAATGCCGTCGCGTTCCATCATGTCGATCAGGTGCGCGGCGCGTCCGTAGCCGATGCGCAGACGGCGCTGCAGCAGTGAGGTCGAGGCTTTGCCGAACTCGAGCACCAGGCGCACGGCATCTTCGAAGAGATCGTCGTTGGCTTCGTCGCCCTCCTCAGAGAAGCCGGACTCGCCGCCGGCGGCATCTTTGGGAGCTTCCAGGAAGCCCTGCACGTACTCCGCGCTTCCCTGCTTCTTCCAGAAGTCCGTCACAGCGGCGATTTCTTTTTCCGTCACGAACGGGGCGTGCACGCGATGGAGACGCGAGGTGCCGGGTGGCAGGAAGAGCATGTCGCCGCGGCCGAGAAGCGCTTCGGCGCCGTTGGCGTCAAGAATGGTGCGCGAATCGACCTTGGTGGCGAGGCGGAAAGAAATCCGCGTGGGAACGTTGGCCTTGATGAGCCCCGTGATCACGTCTACAGAGGGCCGCTGGGTCGCCAGCACCAGGTGGATGCCGACGGCGCGCGCCATCTGGGCGAGCCGGGTGATGGACTCTTCGACATTGGCCTTGTCGAGCATCATCAGATCCGCCAGCTCGTCGATGATGATGACGATGTAGGGCAGCGGCTTCTCTTCCTGAGCTTCGTCGAAGAGCGAAGGCGTCGCGCCATCGAAGAGCCGGTTGTACTGATCGATATTGCGCACTGAGCGCGAGGCGAGCAGCTTGAGGCGCCGCTCCATTTCCTTCACCGCGTTGCGCAGCGCATTGGCGGCCAGTTTAGGCTCGGCAATGATGGGAGTGAACAGGTGGGGGATGCCTTCGTACATGCCCAGCTCAACGCGTTTGGGATCGACCAGGATCAGGCGCACCTGATCGGGCGTGGACTTGTACAGCACGGACATGATCATCGCGTTGATGGCCACGGATTTGCCGCTGCCCGTGGAACCGGCGATGAGGACATGGGGCATCGTGTTGAGATCGGCGGTGACGATGCGGCCGTTGATGTCCTTGCCCATGGCCAGGGTGAGTTTGGAACGCGAGGTGCCGAAGTTTTCGCTTTCGATCACGTCGCGAAGCCAGATGGTCTCACGCTCGTCGTTGGGCACCTGGATGCCGACCGTGCTCTTGCCGGGCATGCGCTCAATGAGGATCGACTCGGCTTTGGTGGCGAGGCAGAGATCTTCCGCAAGGCCGGTGACGCGGCTGTATTTGATACCGGCTTCCGGGCGGAACTCAAACGTGGTGACCACCGGACCGGGATTGATCTGCACCACCTGGCCCATGACGTCGAACTCGGCACACTTCTCGACCAGTATTTGCGCCGAGCGGCGGAGATCGTCTTCGCGGACCGGCGAGGGGTCGTCGCTGCGGTGCAACAACGTGCTCGATGGGAGGCGGTAGCCGCTGACATTTTTCGGAGCGACGGTGACGGTGCGCAGTTCAGTATCGGCGCGTTCGCCAATCGAGGGCGCCGGCGCTTCCGCTTTCCTGGCCAGCTGCGGGCGCGGAGAAGACGCAGCCGCTGGAGCCGGCGTGGGCTCAACAAGAGGCTCGGGGGGGCGGCTGGCAGCCGAAGGCTCAGGGGCCGTCGTGCGCGGCATGGAATCCCACAGTGCGGTGGATTTCGCGGCGCCGGGCACCTCGGGAATGACGGTTTCGGCAAAGCCTGCGCGCCGATGCGAAGAATTCTCCCCGTCGTCTTCACGCGAACGCGCAGTCGCCACCGGAATCTCCGGAGTTTTCTCTTTTTTGGCAGCCTTTTCGGCGGCTTTTCTGGATTTCGCCAGCTCCTTCTCGTGGATCTTATCGAGCCGGCTGGCGGCCTTCAGTTCTCTGCGCTTCGCGCGGTCGCGGCGCCAGTTGGCAAAGCGGTCGCGCCAGGCGAGGAGGAAGGCAAGTTTGATGCCGATCCATTCGCGCGCCGTGTTGAAGCTGAAGGTGGTGGAGAGATAGACGGCGGCGGCGACCAGGGTAATGGTCACGATCCACGCGCCGGTGATGTTGAACCAGCGGACCAGCAGGTCGGCGACCAGGCGTCCCGTGAGTCCGGCCACAGGCAGGCCATAGAGGATGTGCGGGTGGCTCGGAATCAGTCCGAAGAGTGCCGGTGCGAAGAGAAAGGTGAGAATGATGCCGGTGAGTTTGGCGCCGGGCGAGCCGGCCGGGCGCGAGCGCATCCACGTCCAGCCCAGGCCTCCGAACAGCAGGGGCAGAAAGAAAGCGGAGAGGCCCTCGATCTGCAGGAGCACATCGCTGGTGTATGCGCCAGCCGGGCCAATCCAGTTGCGGACAGCCCCGGAGCCGTCGGTATTCAGCGAGGGATCGGTGGGATGGTATGAAACCAGGGAGAGGAACAGGAGGACGGCGAAGGCCAGCGCCAGCAGCCCGACAAGTTCATTCAGGCGGCGGTGGCGTGTCGGCGTCAGGACCAGGCGAACGGGTTTCATGGGCAGACAGGTCGCGGACCCCCTGTGTGAGGAGGTTAAGCCGAACTGCCAGAGCAAGACCATTATCCCAGACGCGTCGCGTCGAGGGGGTGGAAAAGGGTCGGGGGAATCGAGGTGGATATGGCTGGAACTGGACCGCCATTCCAACTTGGCTAAGTTAGCCAAGTTGGAATAGACTACTTCAATGAAGACGGTCAATATTGGCGAGCTCCGGAACCAACTCAGCGCTTACCTGCGTTATGTGCGGAACGGCGAAGAAGTGGTAATCAAGGACCGTGACCGGCCGGTCGCCCGCATCCTTCCTTTTGAGACGCGGTCGATTTCCGAGGAAGAAGCGCTCCTCGTGGCTTCCGGAAAGATGAAGCTGCCGGAGAAGGACATGGACTGGGACGAGTTTTTGGCGATGCCCACTGGCCGGGTTTCGCGCGAAGTGGCCGTTCGCGCTGCGATTGAGAGCCGAGGCGATCGTTGACACCGGCGTTTTGGGACAGCAGTGCTCTGGTTCCAGTTTGTGTACGGCAGCAGGCAAGCCCCGTGGTCCACCGGCTCCTCAGGCGGCATAAGGTGGTGGTCTGGTGGGCAACGGCGATCGAAATCCGCAGCGCACTGGAACGATTGTTTCGTCTGAAGGAATTAAATGCCGCCGAGCACGCCGGAGCGGAGAAGCGTCTTGAGCGGCTGCGGAAGGTATGGACAGAAATTCAGCCTGAAATGGCTCTTCGTTCGGACGCGGAGAAGCTCCTTGCCCGCTTCCCTCTCCGTGCCGCCGATGCGCTGCAACTGGCGGCGGCCATGACCTGGGCGATGGACCGTCCGCAGGGGCGAGTGTTCCTATCCGGAGATCTCCAGTTGCTGGAGGCGGCGCGACAGCTGGGGTTTGAGGCAGTCGAGGCTTAGCCTTGGGCGCTTATCCAGCCGCCAGCCGCGCACCCCACGTGAGCAGGGCAGCCCCCAGGATCAGGCGATAGACAGCGAACAGGACGAAGCCGTGGTTGCGCACCCACTGCAGGAACCACTCCACTACGCCGAGAGCGACGAAGAAGGAGACCGCGAAGCCGAGGACAAGGACCATCCAGCCATGGAGAGTGATGGTCAGCGGGGCAATGGCCGCGTGTCCGGCCGCGACAGGGCCGAGGGTCGCCGCGTGATGGTGGCCACCGAAAAGATGAACGCCAGGCCAGATTGCTTTGGCCAGATCGTAGAGAGTCGCTGCGATCATGGTCGGAATTGAGAGCAGGAAGCTGAACTCCAGGGCCGCAGGACGCGTCATGCTGGCGAGCTGGCCGGCGGCGATGGTGGACATGGAGCGCGAGGTACCGGGAAAGACCGCTGAGGTAATCTGGCAGGCGCCGATCCAGAGCGCCTGGGGCATTGACATCTGCTCGACATCGCGCACACGCGCGTCCTGGCGAACGCTCCAGGCATCGACGATCCACATGATGACGCCGCCGATGATCAGAGCCAACGCCATGAAGTGCAGGTCCTCCAGGTGCTCGCCGATGACCTTCGTCAGCAGGAGCGAAGGGATGGCCGTCACGACAAACGCCGCCAGCGTCAGGGTGAGCGGATGGTTCCATGCTGTGTGGTGTCGGTCTTCGCCGTCCGGGAAGGTGCGAATGAACTCAATGATGCGGCCGAAGAACAGCAGGGTCAGCGCGAGGATGGCGCCGAGCTGGATGACAATCGTGTACATCTTCCAGTAAGCGTCGCCGAGCGGGATAGCGAGAAGTGCCTCAGCGATGCGGAGGTGAGCAGTGGAGCTGACGGGAAGAAATTCAGTAAGGCCTTCGACGATCCCAAGCAGAACAGAGACCCAATAATCGGCCAAGATGCCTCCGCGAGGCGGGTCCCGATCCCGTTGTGCGCCGCGTTCTCCGACTGACGACCCGCTTTATTCGCGGCTGCTGCCGTACACGGGAATGCCCTGATCCACTTTGTATAGCAGACTGGCAGCGCGGGCAGCGAACGAAGAATCGGGATATTTTTGCTGCATCCGGTCGAAGATGGCGTGGGCGTGGCCGCGGTCCTCGTCGGCGCGTTTGCCATCGTTGTCGGCCTGCCACATGTCGCCGGCAGCGGCCTGGCGCCAGATCGCGTCGTAGAGCGCTTCAGCGGCTTTGGGCGAGTTGGGGTGCTGATCCACGTACTGCAGGTAGTAGTTGGTCTCCTGCTCGGGGCACTTCTCCGAGCCCTGCCAGTCGCCGCAGAGTTTGTTATCGATCAGATCGAAGGCGGCGAGGTCGGCCCAGCGGGTGTTGGGGAAGTATTTCTCGATCTTCTTCATTTCGTCTTCGTCCATCTGCTCGCGCAGGTAATTCTGTTTCTCATGCGCAGACGGCAGCGAGGCGGCGTCGGCTTTCTGGAGCTGCCAGCGAATGTCGGCGGCACGGTACAGGGCTTCCGGCACCCAGGGCGACTGCGGGAACATGATAGCGACGCGCTTGTAGAGCAGACGGGCCTCCTCGGCAACATGCGGCGGCGGATCGGGAACCGCTGCCGGCTGGTCGGCCTCGTCGGCGGCGCCGAAGAGAATTTCGTCGCCATGCGGCGTGTTGATGTCCACGATGCCCTTGTCGAGCATCCAGCCGGAGATGGGCTGCGCCGCGTTGCTGTCCGTGATTTCGGGACGGTCGGACTCGCGCGTATCGGGTGAGTCAGTGTTGGCGAAAACACGAAGCCATTTGCCGTTCTTCTCGGCGACAACCAGTTCGCGGCCCGGCTGAACGGTGGCGATGGGGCCGGCAGTATCATCGGCGTTCGCGTAGAGGTTCGCTTCACGCACCAGGGTGGCAAGCGTGCCGTTGCGCGGCATGGGGTATTTC
>JBAUZR010000365.1:0-14391 GCA_049585375.1 Acidobacteriaceae bacterium | reverse complement strand
ATTCTCACTGGTGCTGAGGAGCCGCGACCGATCCGGGCTGGCCATTTGCCGGCGCAGTGCGGTGCGGAGCTTCCTTGTAAATTCGTTCTGGTCTTCGGGATCGAAAATGTCTTCCGCAGGGAGCAGTTCCTCCGCGCAACCGGCATAGCGCGAACACAGCACCGGCCGACCGCAGAGAATGGCCTCGTTCACAACGAGCCCCCATACGTCCTCGAGGGTAGGGAAGACGACAATATCGGCGCTCTTATAAACGGCGGGCACTTGTTCGGGCCGCCGCGACTTGTGAAGGTGAACATTTTCGAGACCGAGATCGACAATCTGCCGCTCGAGGGCTGCTTTGTCGGGACCGTCGCCGACCAGCAGGATGGAAAAGGACTCGCCTTCTTTCTGCAAACGGGCCGCAGCCTGCAGAAAGTGGATAACGCCCTTGCGGGCAATGAGCTGACCGATGCAGAGGACGACCGGCCTAGGCTGGAGATCGAATTCCGCAGGCGGATCCGCGATGAATGGGCGCTCGTCGACCGAGTTCTGCACTTCGACGATGTGGGAGCGCGGCACGTTCAGGCCGACAAGATACGCTGTGGATGACTTTCCGTAGCTGATCCAGTGCGATACCAGCCGGGAAATGAGAAAGCGCAGAGCCCTGCGCGCAATCCCGATGTTTCTTTCTGTATGCGCAGTGCCACCCCACCATACCCACACCGGCACGCGGAAGAGCAGGCCATAGAGGAGCGCAGTCATGGTACGAAAGCCCATCTCATTGGCGATGACGACGTTGGGGCGAAATCGGATTAACTCCCAGAGAATTCCGGGACGAATATGGATGTGCTGATGGTCGATGACCTGGCCTTCGGCTTTGCGTGCAATCCGCAGCTGCCAGCCCCATGCCTGTTTTACGACCGCATTCGGAATCTGTTTGTCCAGCCCGTGCCAGGAGGTTCGATTGCCTTCGCGGCCTCCCCGCACGATGCGGAGGTCAAACTCCCTCGCCAGGCCCGCATATATGGCGATCCTGGAGGGCGCAATCGCGTTAATCAGGAGCGCAACCCGCAGTTTGTCAGGCATTCAGATGGATTCCAGGGTGGCGGAACGTCGTTGCGCCTCCGCCCTCGAAAGAGAGTGAGAAGAAAAATGGGGGAATGGTGCTCGCGTCCAAATGCGATACTCGGCGGCTACGCCGCTTCCTCCATCAGGGGAAGTTGCGACTCCTGTCTCCTTACTATGGCAAAGGCCGCCGTAGCCATGAGACACATCAGCAGTCCGTCGCTGGCAAGGCTTGACCATGCGGCGCCTACCCAGGAATAGGCAGGAATAATCCAGAGATTGATGAGCACATTAAAGATTGCGACGAAGATCTGGATGGCCGTGCGCATGCGCTGATGGCCCGCTCCGGTGAGAGCGTCGGCAAAGAACGAGTGCACTGTCTTCAGAAGCGGCAGGAGAGCGAGCCAGCGAAGCGCAGAAACGGACCTGGCATACTGGCTGCCCAGAATGTGAGGGATGATCGGAGCAAACAGCAGCAGGCCGACGACGACCGCCAGGGCATATCCGATTGTGTGGAGCAGCATTCTCCGCATATAGCGGAGTGTTTCTTTGACGCCACCCTGATGGCCGGCGCGGAAGAACCCGGGATTGGCCGCGGCGAGCAGCGACCGCAGGGGAACCAGACTAACGTCGATGATGCGGTAGGCGGCTCCGTAGATGCCGGTCGATGTCAGATCACCGAGGCGGGCCAACATCGTCTTATCGATGTCGTTGTAGATGCTTTGCGCAGAGAGGCCAAAGGAGAAGAAGAAACCCTCACGGAGTTCCGGCCAGATCTCACTAACCTGAAGGGACGGCTTGCGGAGCAGACTGAGAGCGATTGCAAGGACGACGCAGGAAGTAACGAGAGTGGCCAGCAAATAGGTGGCGGCCCAGTCATCGACCGAAGGATGATGCTTGATGGAGATGAGGATGGCGAGCGCAATAATGCGTGAGAGGCTCCACCAGACGTTGATCTGAGCGGTGATACTAAAACGGCTCAGGGCTGAGAAGGCTGCGCCGCAAAAATACAGGAGGCCGCCACAGATTAGGTCAGCCAATGCAATATAGAGGAGGTCAATCCGATGAACGTGCGCGGGAAGAAGGAACGTGCAGCCGAGTACGAGAGCAGTCCCCAGAATTCCGGTGGACAGAGTAACAAGAAGTCCGTTTCCCCAGGAGCGGGAAAAGGAACCTGGGTCGCGTGCCACATTGCGAATGATGAGGTTGCTGGTGCCCACACCAACAAAAGGAGACACAATCGCCGCCACGGCCACAACGGCAACGAATGCACCGTACTCGGCGGGCTCAAGGCTGCGGGCAATCAGCACGAAGTATGCGGACTGGATTACCAGCCGCAGACCGTTGCCGCCGAGCATCCACAACGTGTTCCTGCCAAGAGAACCAGACCTAAACCGGCGAGAGATATTCCTCACAATCCTGCCTTCCGGTCAGGCCCTTGCGCGTAACCCACTGGAGAGCGCGCGTCGGCCCATTGCCTCTGGGCGAAACTGTACGCTGGCCCCGCGCGGGGGAGCGGGAACAGCACGAATGCTCCGCGATTACTCGACCAACGTGGAATGTTATCCAAACAGCGATTCCGTCTTGGGTAGTTTTCCCTCTGAGGGGAAGCGCGATATGCCGATTGCCTGGAGCGCGACCAGCGCGAGATAAGCAGGGTTGAGGTAAAGATACCGTCGCCAGAGCCGCTGCGGCTCGGAAAGCAGGCGGAACAGCCACTCAAGGCCGACCCGCCCCATCCAGGCCGGGGCCTCTTTGCTGAGGCCGGCCAAAAAGGGGAACGCAGCACCAATAGCCAGAATCGGTATGGAGAGGTGATTACGGAATTCGTAAGCGAAGGTTTCCTGCCGTGGGCAGCCAAGCCCTACCAGGAGTATGCCTGCTCCCGACGACCGAATCCGTTCGGTGAGCTCAGACTTCTCTTCCGGTGTGAGCCGGCGGAATTTCGATGGCTCGTACCCGGCGATCCGGAGGCTGGGGTGATCCACCGCAAGCCGCCGCCGCAGTTGATCGAGAATCTCCGGCGTGCCGCCATACAAATAGATGGGAACGCCGTCCTCGCCGGCTCGGGCGCATACCATGCGCGTGAGGCTTGGCCCCCGAACCCGGTCTGAGAGGTGAGTGGAGTGGAGCAGATTGAGGACCCATCGGACCGGCTGCCCATCAGGTACCAGCAGATCGAAATGATTCAACCGAAATCGCTGTTCGTTGTCGAGCACGCCGGTCATAACTCCATGGACCGCCAGGGCCGAAACGGTTGTTGGCCGTCGATCGCGCGCGGCCGCAAAGATCCGATCAAGGGTTGCGTCATAATCAATGGCATTGATCATAACGCCGAGGACATTCTTCTTTCCTAGATCGAGCATGTCGCCCTCCAGCGTTCGGCGTTCACTTCGAAACTTTCGCGGAGAATCCGCCGGACGTCGTACTCTGGCTCCCACTCGGGATAGTGGGACTGAAAACGAGTTAGATCGCTGATCCACCAGATGTGGTCGCCGCGACGGTTATCGTCCACATAGGTCCACCGCAGCTGGTTGGAGGTAATTTCCTCACAGAGCGCGATCGCTTCGAGCATGGAGCAGTTGCTGTACCGGCCGCCGCCCATGTTGTAGACTTCGCCGGAGCGCGGATTTCTGAAGAAGGCATCAAAAGCCCGCACCAGGTCGGCGCTGTGAATGTTGTCGCGAACCTGCTTGCCCTTGTAACCAAATACCTTGTAGGAGGTATCCGTCGCCGTACACTTCAGCAGATAGGCCAGAAATCCATGAAGCTGGGTACCCGAGTGATTGGGACCGGTGAGGCAGCCGCCGCGAAAGCAGACTGTCTTCATGCCAAAGTAGCGCCCATACTCCTGAACCAGAACGTCAGCCGCGACTTTCGAGGCACCAAAGAGACTGTGGGTGGTGTGATCGATCGGCATGGTCTCGGGAATGCCCACTGCGTAATACGGGTGGGTGGGTGCGACTTCCCAGCGCAGCTCTTTTTCCTCCAGCGGAAGCGAGTTCGGTGTATCCCCATACACTTTGTTGGTGGAGGTGAAGATAAATGTCGCGTCGGGTGCATATCTTCGGGTGGCCTCGAGCATCACGGAGGTACCGTTGGCATTGACGCTGAAATCCGTGAACGGCTCCCTCGCCGCCCAGTCGTGGGACGGCTGGGCGGCGGCGTGGATCACGAGTTCGATGGCGCCGCCGTAGGTTGCGAAGATCTCAGCGATCGACTCGTAGCTGCGGATGTCTGCTCCATGGTGTCGATAGCCAGGAATGTTCGCGAGAAGCCGTTCGCGCATCCACTGAGTGGAAGCTTCCTCTCCAAAGAACTGCGCTCGCATGCCACTGTCAATACCGACAACCGTCATGCCCCGTGAAGCAAAGTAAGCAACCGATTCTGAGCCGACCAGTCCCGCGGCACCTGTGATTACAGCGACGCTCATGATGCACCCCCGATTGGAAAACGGTTAGCTATTGCAGTCAGTGTGTTGGGATAAAGGGAACCGCGGAATGCGGAAGCAGATGGATGCACATCCGCGCACACGAGGAGCGCAGGTATCGCTGGTGTCCGTCACTGCGTCCAGTGCAGGAGCGCACTGAAGAGGTACGTTAATCAGACGACAGGAAGCCGCAGCGGATACAACCTCATGCGGAACGCCGGTTCATCACCACGACGGTTGGGATACCGAGGGTGTCGGCGACCTGCGCCGGCGAACGGAAGGACGGGTCGAAGAAATCCAGCCCATAGGCGAGAGCAATGCTGAGAACCAGCGCGATAGCAAACGCGATAGCAATGCCGAAGAGCGGGCCATGCACAGGCAGGGCAGCGATTGCCGGCGGCACGGCGATGGCGATGTTCTCGATGCGGCTTCTGTCGAGAGCATCCGAGGCCCGTTCCTGCTCTCTCTTGGAAAGATAGAGCAGGTAATTCTGCTCATTCGCTTTGACGTCCCGCTGGAGATCCGCAACCTGCAGCGACTGGCTGCTGAGCTGCACCATTTCTCGCTGCATGTCGGCGATGCCCTGTTTAGTCGCGTCGCGGCTGGCGCGCTGTGCCGCCAGATCCACCACGGATTTAGCTAGGTCTTCTCTGAGCATCTCGAATGTGGGATCACGATCGGTCTCCTGGTTGACATAGTGTGTCTGGCGGGCTGCGGTAATCGCCTGACGGATTTCGGCGAGCTCCTGATCGGCCTCCTGCACCAGAGGATAAGAGGGATCGTACTTGAGGAGTAACTCAGTGCGGCGATTCTCAGCTGCCAGTTCGCTGGTGCCTAGCTGTTGCAGCAGGATGTCCGACGCATTCGTATCCTGCTTGGTTGCCATCCGCGCGGGTGTCACCTTCAACTGCTGCTGGTCGCCGTGGATTCGTTGTTCGTCTGAGGCAATCGCCTGTTCGGTTGTGTGCAACTGCCCGATGTTGTTCGCCAGCTGGAGGGCGAGGTTCGATCGTTCTTCATCCGGATCGGCAATGTCTTTCGTCACGCCGAGTTCGCGAAGACGCGCCTCGGAAGCTTCGAGCGCATTCTTATAGAGAAGGGTCTGCCGGGTGAAGAAATCGGTAGATCCCTGCGGCCGATGGACCGCAGCGTGCTTCTCCAGATAGAAGCTTGTGAGACTCCGGAGAACGTTGTAGGCAAGCTGCGGATTGGAGGAGCGGTAAGACACCTCGATCAGATTGGTCTTGGTCGGCGTTTCAATATGCAGAGCACTGGCGAGGCCTTTGACCGCACGTGCCGTTCGGTCCGCTTCGGTCTGACGAGGGTGAAGAAGCTTTCCCAGGGAAAAGCCAGGAGTGGGATGCTCCAGGCCATTCGCGAGGACGACCTGTTCGAGGACGTCGCGGCTCTTCAGCAACGCCGCCTCGGAGTTCACTTCCTCGTCTGTCAGGGGCGGCGTATTGCCGGTTAGCTGGTTCGTGGATTCGGTGCTCACCAGCGGGTCCATTCGCTCGCGGCTGACGAGGATGGATACGCGAGACTCATAAGTGCCGCCTCGCAGAATCGCGAGCGTCCCCGCAAGTGCAAACAGAGTCACGAACGCCAGGAGAACCTTACGTCTGTGCCGGAAAAGAGGCGTAACAAGCTCTTCGAGGGTAATTTCGTCGTCTTCGCGCTTGCCGTGGGCTCGTTTCAGGTTTCCATCGCGCATGGTTTTAACTCCGTGATTTGTGATTACTCCGGGTCGGAGTGGGACGGGCCGGCTAAGGAGTGTTCAAATAGGTGCCAGTGCTGACACCGTATGGAACGTATTCGCGAAACCTGGAGATGAACTTCTCCGGAACGATGATCATGTCGCCGGGCTTGACGAAAACGTCTTCTTCGACAGGTTTTCCGTTGAGCAGATCCTTCATGTTGAAGCGCGTGACCTTGTACCAGTCCTTCGAGGTACGGTGGAAGAGGAAGACCTGGGATTTGGCGGATGAGACCATGCCGCCGGCTACCGCGAGTGCCTCCGCAACAGTGGTGTCCGCACGCAGAGTGTATTGCCCGGGCTTCGACACCTGGCCGGAGACAGTGAAGTACGGCTTCTGATAGTCCTCAAGATCGATGGTGATGATGGGATCGTGGAGAATACCAGCGTATGCCTGTTTGATCGCTTCGATTGCCTTGGGAACGGTGAGACCCTGGATGTGGACACTTCCTGCCGACTGTAGACTCACGAAACCGTCAGGTTGAACTGTGACGGTCTGGTTCAATTCGGGGGACAGAGGAAAGGACAGCATGAGCGTGTCCTGATCCTGGATCACGTAGCGCGGATATCGCTCATCAAACTGGGGCTGATGACTGTTTGAAGAGGCGCTGCTGGTCGCCGCCGGCAAGGCGCTCTGGGCGGCACCAATCCCGGGCGACGACAACATGGCGGCGATCAGCAGCGCGGTGAACAGCAATAATTTGGACATGGGTACCTCGCAAAATGAGGGTCGGCAACGTAACCGGCAGTGGCTGTGCGGTGGCTTCCTTGCGACGTAAGGGCCGGGGAATGAATTCAGATAAATCTGCGCAGTGTTCCTGGGATTGGTTGAGCGAAGTTGTTCAATACCGCGGCCAGGATGCGGATGTTCGAGGAGCGCAGGTTATCGACGATCTGCTCCGATTCTTTTCTGCGCGTCGAACCTGATTCCAGGACCAGGACCGCACCATCGGAGAGCCGCGCAAAGATCACGCCTTCGGCATAGCGGTCCAGGGGAGGGGCGTCGATCACCACAAAGGCGAAGGCATCCCGAAGCTCCGAAATCCGTAGCTTCAGGTTTTCGGGCGTCAGGAGTCCGGGAGCGCCGGTTACCCCCGCACTGAGAATCCACAGGTTGTCGTCCTGCGTAGGCGTGCAGAAGTCGATGATGGGGCCTTCCTGCATCAGTGCGGCCGAGAGGCCGACGGAGTCGTCTGCGGGGATATAACTCTCCGTTAAGTCCGATCGAAAATTGGCCTCTACGATGCAGACCGGCCGGCGTACAACGTGAGCCAGGTGCTCTCCGGCCGCCGCACACAGTCGTTGCGCGCCGTTGCCCTGGTGGAGACCCGCGAAGACGACAACTCGTGCGGGATTCTCCTGCTCAAGAAGAAATATGCGCTGCACCAGGTTAAGGCAGTCATTATCCAGCGAGTGCGCCTCGGTGAGCGTTGCTTTCTCTCGCGGCCGGTGCGCCGCCGGCTTTGCAGCCGGTGCAGCGGGTTCTGAGAGATAAAACTCAGCCTGCTGCATTAGTTCGTAATATCTGCTCATACCACTTATCCTCAGTTTCGGCAGTGTGATTGGGGAACGGGTAATCGATCGGAAGCTACGAAGGCAGGACGATGTCAGGCGCCGGTGCCTTGTAACACAACTCCAACAGTGCGTGCCAGGATCTTAAGATCGAGCCAGATACTCCAGTTGTCGATGTATGCCACATCCAGCGAAATATAGTTGTCAAATGACGGGTCCTGGCGGGCCTGCACCTGCCATAAGCCGGTGATTCCCGGATGGACGTCGAGCCGGCGCAGGTGGCTGAGCTGATATTTCCGAACCTCGTTAGCAAGCGGGGGGCGCGGACCTACGAGACTCATGTCGCCGCGCAGAACGTCAACGAGCTGAGGCAACTCGTCCAGCGAGTATTTCCGCAGGATCCGGCCGAGGCGGGTGATGCGTGGATCCCCGGTCATCTTGAAAAGAATTCCGTCGCGCTCATTCATATGCAGGATTTCGGTCAGGCGCGCATCAGCGTCGCGCACCATGGTCCGGAATTTCGTGCAGCGAAAGACGCACCCCTTCTTTCCGATACGCTCGGATACGTAGAAAACAGGTCCTGCCGAGTCCAGCTTGATGGCGGCGGCAATCAGGATCATCAGCGGCGCGAGGATTAGAAGCGCGAGACCGGAAATAGCGATATCGACGCCACGCTTCAGAACCAGTTCAAGCTCGGGAACTTCTCCGCGGTGAAGCGGTATGGTTGGAAATTGCCCGATGTATTCAATCGGCCGGTTCCATGCAAGGCCGTCATACATTTCCGGAACCACGCGCAAATCGAATCCCTGTACGCGGGATTCCATGACGAGGCGGTGAATCAATTCCTTGTCACACTTGGTGGTCACGAGGATCTCGTCGACGAAGCGCCGCCGGGCCGTTTGGAAGAGAGTGTCGATATCCCCTGCGATATCCGCGCTTCGGATCCCGGCGACGTGGTGCTGGCCGATGATCTCGATGAACCCCTGGAACCGATAGCCGAGGTGGCGGACGTGGTCTATGTGATGCCGGAGGGCAGCTGCTTCAGGTCCGGTGCCAACGATAAGAACATTGCGCATCCCGAGGCCGCGGTCGAACCGGCGGTTATAGATGGTTCGAAAGATCAGGCGGCGCAGGCTAAGGGTGATCGTCACCATGACGACGGTGAGGAACACAATTTCGCGCGGTATGTCCTGTGCCTTGAGGACGTACAGAGCGCCCGTAAGAAGGAGCGCTGCGGTGAAGCAAGCCTGAATCGTGCGCCCCTGTTCAGTCAGCGTGCTGCGCAATCGGATAGGTGAATAGAGCAGCAAACTGTGGCTGACGGCAACAATGATAATCGCAAAACCACAAAGGAGGCCCAGCAGGCTGCCCATGGATCGATGCTGAGTTAGCGGTCCGTGAACGAGTCCCCGCACGCCCACCAGCAGCTCAAGTTGTCGCTCATGCATGATCGACAGAACTGAGACCGCAATTACGGTTGCGGCGACGAGGGCCATCCAGAGGGCAGATTTACAGTTAATGACGCTAAGACGACGAGGCGTCACATAAAACTGGCTTTCACGCCAGTTGTCTCCCTCGGTTGTGGACCTTTTCTCCGGCAGTTGCAATGTTGCCAGGTTCACAGAAGACCTCACGCGCCAGGTTCGCAGCAGAGACTCAGAATTCGTTTAGTTCCAGGCATGCAGACAGGAGACTTCGAAAACGGATCGAATCGGAAAACTGGCCTTGCTGAAGGAGCTGGTTGCAGGATCAGATTGCGGGTCATATCACAGCCATTCGCGACCACCCTCACGGGACCGGTCTACCGTGTATCGGCGGATCCGGACGGCTGCCTGCTCTCCTCGGCTGGAGTCGGCAGAGCTTTTTGCTTTCTGGAAGAATCGCCTGTTTCTAGTACCACCCCGAGTGGTACCAGGAAGCGATCTGTCACGTTCGTCGGCTGTTTGGAGCGAACCACTACAGGTTTGGGACGCAGCCGTGGTGGCTTTGGGGGATCGACTGACGGATCCGGCGAAGCGACCAGTGCGGAGATCTGAACAGGCTGCGAATATGTCTGCGAAGGGATCAGCGCAACAGCCGGCGCTGCAGCACGTTCAATGGGAGCGCGGGCAGGGGTCGGAGTGGGTTCCGGTGTGGTGACTCCTGAAAGAGTGAACGTCAGCAACGAAACGGCTGCCGCCAGCGGGATCCAGCCAAATCGCGCGAGATGCGATGGATTCTGCGGAATAGCCTGGGGAACGGCAGGTAGCGCCTCTTTGCGGGGCTGAGGGGCCGGAGCTTCAATGAGTTTTTCGACCTCGAGATCGCCGATCACTTCGCGAATGATGTCAGCGTCGATCGTTTTCCGGCGGAGCACGCAACCCAGTGAAAGTGCATTAAAGCAAAGATTATTAATGTTGCGCGGGAGCCCACCACTGTGGAAGGCAATTAACTTCATCGCGGCTTCGTCGAAAAGAGAGTCTTCTGAATTCCATCCGGCGACGTGCAGTCTCTGATTCACGTAGGCCGCGGTCTGCTCAGGGGTGAAAGGGTCGAGGCGAGCGATAATCGAAATGCGCTGTCGAAGCTGAACCAGCTCAGGAGATGCAAGCTTCCGCGCCAGCTGCGGTTGGCCGCAGAGGACGATGTGCATCAGCTTCTGGTTGGAGGTTTCAAAATTGGAGAGCATCCGGATCAGTTCCAGCACGGAGTTGTCGAGGGTCTGCGCTTCATCGACAACAATCACCAGCTTGGTGCCGGCCCGGGACTGCTCCATCACGATCTGAATCAGTTTGGACTGTAGTTCGGCGACTCCTCCACTGATGTCCTCAACACCCAGGTCAGTGAGCAAAAGCCGGAGGAAATCAAGCGGTGTGCAGATTGTCTGGAAAAGAAAGACACTGCGAAGCTTTGGCTGCATCTGGGCCAGCCAACGAAAGATCAGCGTTGTCTTGCCCATGCCGGGCTGTGCAATCAGAGCGAGAAAGCCGCGGCCCGTCTCGATTCCGTAGAGCAGCGAGGCAAGCGCTTCGCGATGGGTTTCGCTCGCGTAAAAGTAGCGGGGATCGGGTGTGGATCCGAATGGCTGCTCGCGAAGTTTGTAGTAATCGAGAATCATGAGTAGCTCTGTTGTGTCATTTCCTCATTCGCTTTGAAGCGAAAGCGGATAGTCAAACGGTACTTCTATTGCGGGAGAAGCCTCGCCGAGTGACATTTCCCAATAGCGCGGTGAAGCCGCCTGTCCGGAAACTGACCCTGGTCGAAGGCCGGGCATAGCTTCGCCCTGTGAGTCCCAGGATCCAAACCCCTGAATTGACTCGCGTTTGCCGGGTCGCGGGAAGGCATCTGGCTCTCCCGTCCCCTAACTACATCAGCGTCTCGCGCGTGAGCTGCGCGTAGTCGAACTTGCCGCTGACGCCGAAGGACGCCGGTTGCCGCGTCACGCGGGTGACCGTTCCGACGCACTCGATGCGGACCTCTTCCGTGCTGTTGTCGAGCGCAGGAATCAGGACCTGAATGCGAATACTTGCTCCGACCGGTGGACACCGGCTGCTGAGAATCAGCGCTCCGTCCAGGGCGACGTCGTAGGTAAAACCGCCTTCCGTATGTTCCGTTTCGTCCGTCCAGTGAAAGATCACGGGAAGGCGAAGCCTGAATCGAACACCGGATCTGCGCTGAGCCGTCAGCTCAAGAACGGAACTGGGCGCCATAAGAGATGCCAGAGTATTCCGGGAGTGCGCCGGGAACAATCTGCCGAACGTTTGAAAATGAAGTGAGTCAGAAAGGGTTGCGAAGGTGGCTATCTTCTCTCAGGACAGAGCGTAGAAGAGGCATCAGGGGCACATGGATACGAGATACCGACTCAAGCGCGTCATGAGAAGAAAGTATGAAAGCTGAAAATCTGCTACAAGTCACGGAGTCGCGCTACAGTAGTGAGACACGGCTGCATTCGACGGAATGTGAATGGACTGTGAGTGCAGTTTCCGACGTAGACATATGAAAAGAGCGGATGATAGCTCGATGGGCAGTGAGGATCGCGGATTCTTGCGGGCGTTCGCCGTGGAGCGTCGATGAGAGTTCTACTTATGTGCCTGATTCTGCTCGGCGGCCAAATGCTTTCCCGGCAGGAGAAGCCGGTTGTTCACTTGCGCCCACACAGCGCTGAAATCTCCACCGATTTCGGCGGCGACATGGTTCAGATCATTGACGCGCCGGCGAAAGTTTACCTGCCGGATCCGGCGCCGACCCTGGACAAGGCGGGCAATCCCTGGGCGGTGGATGCCAAAAATCTTGGACCCCACGCTGTTGAGATTATGGGAAAAGGTGGCTTCAAGGTGCAGATCGATGTCGGGGAGACGGTTCATATCCATTCCGATGGAATCAAGTACTCTTTGGAGAGATAGGAACGCGATAGCCCCAAGCGCGGCCGCCGGATGCCCGGAGAAAACACAAGTTCTGAGTTCTCTGGTGAATGCGGTGCCGAAAAAGCCAAGCTCCTCATCAGGAGGTTAGCGCGATCGGGCAGGAACAAATGGAGTAAGTCGAACGCGCCCGGGGCCGCAGGGTGGGTCGTAGTATATATGTGTTAGACCTCCCGGAGAATGAAGCCGTTTACGGCTGGTCGGGAGGGGAGCAATTCAGACGACTAATGAAGATCAGCCGCCAATTTGTCACGGCCTCTTTCTTCTTCTTCGTTCTGTTCCTGTCGAGCGGAGCGATGGAGGCGTTTACGGCGAGCGGCGCCGCGTCGGATAATTCCTCGGGTTCGCCAATGATGAAGGCCCTGTGGGCCGCGGTTTACCTGGTAGTGCTTGTCATGCTGCTCCGCCGACGCGGAGAAGTCCTGGAGATGGTAGCCGCTAACAAGGCTTTCGCGTCGCTGGTAATTCTCGCGGTGCTGTCGGTCTTCTGGTCGATCGAGCCAGGAGCCACCGTGGCCAAGGGCATACCGCTCCTTATGTCCGCACTGGCAGGAATGGAATTCGCGCGCCGCTTCACGCTTCGCGAGCAGCTACAGATAATCTGGAAGGTCCTGGCACTCGTTATGGTGCTGGGAGTAATCGTCCAGGTCTTCTTTCCCGGGTTGGTGCCCCAGGGAGGCGACGATGAAATGGCGGCGACGGCGTGGCACGGTATCGTCACAGCGAAGAATACATGGGCCAGGCTTGTCGTTCTCACGGGAGTGGTGATCCTCAGCCTTCCTCGCAGGACACGCAGGAATGTCCTCTCAGCAGGATTTCTGATGGTGCTGATCTTCGCTTTGCTCATCGCATCGGAGTCGACGGGCGGCCTGCTCATTATGGTGGAGATGAGCGTACTCTTCCTTCTTTTCGGGATCCTGCGCTGGAGACGAAGAAAGGCACTCATCCTGCTTATCCTTTCGTGCGCGGGCATCGGGATCGTTGTATGCAATTTCATCCTTCAGAACTTCACAGCCTTTCTGGCCATGACCGGGAAAGACCCGACCATGACAGGGCGTCTCCCCATCTGGCGGGAGTGTATGCGCTTTGTGCGAATGAAGCCGCTGTTGGGTTACGGATACGCTGCCTTTTGGACCGTGTCCTCCAGGCCCGCGCGGTTGATTCGGGAGGCGGTCAACTGGGACACGCTCCCCCACGCGCATAACGGATCGATCGATCTGCTGCTGAGCCTCGGGTGTGTTGGCCTGTTTCTCTATTTTCTGACGAATGGCATTGCCGGCTGGCGAGCGGTTCGCTATGTGCGCCATAACCCTGAGGCCGATGCAATGTGGCCGCTTGCATTTCTCGCTGTTATCTTCCTGTATCAGCTGGATGAGGCGACGATTGTTGCGTCCAATCAGCTGATCTGGGTTCTCTTTTCGTCGGTCATCTTTTCCCTTGGCATCGAGGCTCGCGACCTTCCGGCACCGCAACTGCCGGAAGAAGAAGAGTCCCTAACTCCGGAGCTCACAGCGGCTGATTAATCGGGGCGGAGGTTGCGCGCACC
Organism: Acidobacteriaceae bacterium; assembly: GCA_049585375.1. GTDB lineage: Bacteria > Acidobacteriota > Terriglobia > Terriglobales > Acidobacteriaceae > Palsa-343. The sequence goes on along the minus strand of JBAUZR010000365.1, from coordinate 706 downwards.
TAATCAGGTGCTAAGTAACTCGGGGCTATTCGTCTGCCGCGGATGAGATCGACCGATCTTTCCCGGCGAGGATCGAGCTAAGCAGCAGCTGTACCATCCCCGCGTCGACCGCAATGAGAAGCCAGTCCATGGGGATCCGGAAGCGAATCCGGGTAAAGAACAGGGAAACAACGGCTGCATTGAAGATGTAAAGCCCAGCGAACAGGGCCTCGGCAAAAGAAAGCGGGAACTTTCGAAAGAGTGCCAGCCTCAGGAAGAAGAGGAGGAGCAGAGGCCCCCACGTTACCAGCATGATCCCCATCCTTACGTTCCGGACGACCAGGGGGCTGCTGTTGTCGTCCGAGACGAGATGATCGACCAGGCCAAAGTAATGGACCAGCTTTCCAAAGTAGAGCCGGGCCGCCCGGGCGGGGTGGTGGAGGATCCATTGCTTTGCCTGCTGAGAGTAGTATCGGTCGGCCGCGACTTCGTTTGGCTCACTGTGGCCTTGCTCTACATAGTGCATGGCCAGACTGTCAGAGGTTGAATTGCTTGTAGCATCGTCAGAGTTGCCCAGAAGAAGATTGACGCCGCCGTTCGTGGATACGAAAACGAAGGCGTGAAAGACGCGGTAATTCCGGTAAGACCATGCCCCCAGGAGAACTGCGATCGTCAGGACAGCCGCTAACAGCCCGAAACGCGCCTTTTTGTTTCGCCAGCCCACCGC